>JANQLQ010000130.1 GCA_028280565.1 Fulvivirga sp. | reverse complement strand
AAATGGGCTTTGTTGCTGGCGCCCTTTTCTTTTGTTTCGTTTTCTTTTGGGCGTGCAAAAGAAAATGAAAACTGGACTTAGAACCTCAAAATCCCGCTTAAACTACTCATTGCAAGGCTGGCATTACCCGAAACATCTTAAAAATATAGCTCAACTTGCCAAAATTAAACGTCCTACTATCAAAGCCAATTTTAAAGGACGCCTACCTACTAGGAAAAACCAAGACACCCCATTAGATGGCCATAAAGAAATGATTTTATCGCTGATTATGCCTATCCAAGTGTAAATTAGAACCATCAAGAACTATAATAAAATCAAACCCATGAAATTTCTACACCGCTTACCCTTATATCTACTCCCGCTGATCATCGCCTGTCAACCTCCATCCCAGCAGGAAGAGGGCTACGTAAAGGCACCTTTCGAAAACCTTGATTCCATCGCCACGAACGACTGGTGGAACCGGGCGTCTAATCCCATAATCAATGTAAAGGTCGCTCGTGATTCTGTTATCGCTTTCGGGGCTTACACCGTGGCCAACAATACGCTTAAACTCACCGCCCAGCTTTTTCCACTATATCCCGAAGAGCCTAGGACGGTTACACTGGAGTTGAAAGAAAACGGGGCATGGAAAGCCGTACAGCAGCAAAACATCAATGAGCTGGGCTGGTCGGCACTTTTCCGGGTAGAAGATTGGACCTACGACAAGGATATGCCCTATCGATTAAAACATGGTGAGAAGGCTACCTTCGAAGGCACCATCCGAAAATTGCCCACGGCTAAATCCGAAATAACGATGGCTGCTTTATCCTGCAATTCCAACAAAGGTCCCAAAGACCGTGATAACTATACCCGGAATATCAACGCGCTGGACCCTGATATCGTGTTTTTCGCTGGCGACCAATCTTACGACCACATGGAGCATACCGCGGCATGGCTGCTCTTTGGCATGCAGTTCCGTGAGACTTTCCGTCACCGCCCCATGATCTCTATCCCAGACGACCACGACATAGGCCAGGGCAACTTATGGGGCGAAGGAGGAAAAAAAGCAGAACGTGAGCAAGGAGATGATGGTGGCTATTTTTTTCACCCCGAGTATGTGAAAATGGTAGAGAGATGCCAAACCGCGCACTTGCCCGATCCCATTGACTCGGATACCATCCAGCAAGGGATCGGGGTATACTTTACGCGCTACTCCTTAGGACCGGTTGATCTGGCCATCATCGAAGACCGTAAGTTTAAAAGTGGTCCGAAAGGTAAGATCCCGCAGCAAGGTCCAAGGCCCGACCATGTCCGTAACCCGGATTACGACCCCGCCTCTATAGACCTGCCCGGCCTTAAACTGCTAGGCGATCGACAGCTGGATTTCCTTGAGCGCTGGGCCGGTCAAAAAGAAAAAGGAGTGATAAAAGCAGTTCTTTCACAAACCGGTTTTTGTGGCGGGGCGCACATTCATGGGAAGCTGGATAACCGTCTCCATGCAGACCTGGACTCGAACGGGTGGCCACAAAGTGGCCGAAAGAACGCCTTGGAAAGGATCAAAAGCGCCAACGCCGTTCACATCGCGGGAGACCAGCACCTTGCCACCGTCATACAGCATGGGATCGATGAACACCGGGATGGCCCATGGGCGTTTGTAGTACCTGCCGTAGTCAATAATTACTACAGCCGATGGTGGTGGCCGGAAGATGAGCAAGCCGGCAAAGGCACACCCGTAGATAACTCCCTGCCATGGACCGGGGACTACTTAGATGGATTTAACAACAAGATCACCCTACACGCCTATGCTAATCCTGATACCCAGGATTTTGGGGCAGGTTTCGGGTTCATTCGTTTCAACACCGCTGCTAATGAAGTGACTTTCGAATGCTACCCACGGTCAGCAGATGTTACTTCCACAGGGGTGGAGCAATTCCCCGGATGGCCGATTACGGTTAAACTGTAAACATTCATCAGTGTTTTTTTAGGCGTTTTTATCCCCGAATCCAGTATTGAAACCTTGCTAAGCCTTCGAGGCTTAGTAAGGTTGTTTAGACGGGGGCACGATCACCAAACTCAACCGTCAAAATACATGTGACCTAACACTTTGGGGACCAAGCCAGGAACATTTCATCATAAAAGCCTATTCTGAAAGGAAGAGGACCATTGAAATAAACCTAGCTGTAAAACCCGTCAGAAATTGAAAAAAAATGGATTAATAACCCCTGTACAGAAATTCATTAAAGCGGAAAGCTTTAGTGGTATCCTACTTTTTTTTGTTACTATACTGGCTTTGATCATTGCCAATTCCGGCTGGGCGGATTGGTATATGTACGGATTGCAATACAATATCGGCATCCAAACAGAAAGTTTTAGTCTCAGTAAGCCCTTGATATTGTGGATCAATGACGGCCTTATGGCAGTGTTCTTCTTTTTGATCGGCTTAGAGATCAAGCGCGAGATATGGATAGGCGAGCTCAACTCTATACGCAAAGCCAGTTTACCCGTGTTTGCCGCCGTCGGGGGTATGCTTATTCCCCTGCTGGTTTTTCTTTTACTAAATAAAAACCCGGCAACAAGTGGTGGCTGGGGGATTGCCGTAGCTACCGACATAGCATTTACATTGGCTATCTTACAGCTTTTAGGCAACCGGGTACCCTTAGGACTGAAGATTTTTTTGACTGCCTTTGCCATCATAGATGACATTGGGGCCGTAATGGTGATTGCGGTGTTTTACACGGAAGAAGTGGCGTGGAACCTTATACTCTATGCCGGGCTTTTGCTTGTGGTCCTCTACGTGCTCGCTTATCTTAAAATACATAGCAAGTACCTGATCTTCCTCTTTGGAAGTGTGGTTTGGTTATTTTTTCTCAAAGCGGGCGTGCATCCTACGTTAGCAGGGATCTTATTGGCTTTTGCTGTGCCTATCAGCCAACGCATAAACGAGACTACCTATTTGGCAAAACTCAAAACTATTGTAGACCGGTTTGCCATAGCTACTCAAAGCAACAAGTTGCCTATCCTGTCCAAAGACCAAGTGGAAGAAATCGATAACCTTGAAAGCTGGACAGATAAAGTCCAATCCCCATTGCAACAACTGGAGCACCGGCTACATACTTGGGTAGCTTTTTTTATTATGCCTGTCTTCGCATTAGCTAATGCGGGGATCAGCTTTTCCGGGGAACAGGACGTAGACCTTGACTTGGCGATCAATATTGCAGTAGCGCTCTTTGTGGGGAAGACCTTGGGCGTGTCCTTTTTTTCCTACCTAGGACTAAAATTGAAGTTAGCCGAATTGCCACAATATGTAAGTTTCCGGCAGGTGATAGGTGTGGCCATGCTCTCTGGCGTGGGTTTTACCATGTCCCTGTTCATTGGTAACCTTGCCTTTGTAGGTAACATCGACCTGCTGAACTCGGCAAAAATAGGGGTGATCGCCGGCTCGGCAATAGCAGGTATTTCGGGGTACCTGCTGCTGTGGACAACAAAGCCTAAGCCCTAGTGTTAAGTTAGGTGCAATTTGACAGTTAGCTATTTTTTTCTAATCCCATTTTTAAAGTCGGCAGTTGGCAATGGGCAGTAGGCAACCCATGATTTTTTTACCTACTGCTTTTTGCCTTTTGCCCACTGATCAATACCTCGAACATAACTCATCACTCGGTGCGTCATTTTAGACTTGACTTACCACGAGAATTCAAGTGGCGTATGGAGGGGAGACATCCAGGAACAGCGCGGCACATTTGAGGCCTGTGGGTAAGCAGCCTATAGGGGCGGGATAGCGCGTTTTGCGCGGAAAATGAGCTTTGTTCCTGG
>JANQLQ010000128.1 GCA_028280565.1 Fulvivirga sp. | reverse complement strand
TGCCACCGCTTCTCGAGCAGGGGATTGCTTCACCGCTAGCTCTCCAAACCAGCGCTGGGTTCGCAATGACGATAAGAACAGGGTTGTCATAGGTAGGCTAGCGTAGTTTGTGGGTGGGTTACGAAGCTGCCCCTTCTCATCTATGATCGAAGGGACACTGTTCTCGTTCCACGAGCAGGGGATCGCTTCACGCCTTGCCTAAGCCAACACACTGGGTTCGCGATGACGAAAGAACAAAAATATGTCATAGGCAGCGCCTATATTTAACCCCTGGTCTTAGGACCGCTACGCTTAACCTAAGACCAACGTGAAAAGAATGCCTAATACACATTTAGCCGATTGCTTACTGCTGACTTTACTACGAATGGACCGAAAAACAGCGCCAAAATACATTCAATTTAGCACCAATAACTCAACTCCTATCCTAAAAAAGAATGCCGGCCACTTTCGATCATTTCCTTGATCTCTTGGTAAATGGCTGTAGGAGCTTGGTATTGAGGATGGCTATGGAAGATCGCCACTTCATCGATAAAGGCGTCGATTTCTTCTTTCAGATGGGTTAAAGACACTCCTTTATCCGCAAAATTGAGATTTTCACGATCAAACCATGCTACATCGAGGCTATAACTAATTTGCCGGTGGCAACGGCATGGGTTTGCAGGGTTATACAAGCCGCACTGTTTCCCCATAAAATCACGGATTTTCTGACGGGCCAAGGAAAGCCGCTTACGAAAAGTAGCTGGGTCAATGCCTAAGATAAAACTGCCCTCGTTACTGTCGAATTCCAAAATTTCACCTATTAAGTAAGCTAAACGCATAGGCCGGGAAAGGCAAACCAGCATACTCGTGGTACAACTGATCTTTACTTCTTCTTCCAATAACCCCCTGTCCGGGAGATCATATCCCGGGAATTCCAACCCCTTTGACAAGTGTTCGGCGCCTTCTTCAAAAGTCAGCGCCTCCGCTTCCGAGCGCTTTGCGTTTAGCAAGTAATTCGTGACCAACCTATACATCCAAGTTGTAAAAGTGCTTTTCCCTTCAAATTTTGATAGGTTGGTAATGATCTTGACCAGGATCTCCTGTGTAGCATCTTGGGCATCCGGTGGGTTCCAATAAAAGCGCACGGCCAAGTTATAGACATATCCTTGGATCTCGACAATAAGCTTTTCCAAGGAGGCTTTATCACCTTCAAGGGCTTCTTGGACCAAACGGTTAAGATGCTTTTTATCCATTTTGTTTAAGAAGAATAATAAAATTTTTCCTTAACTACCAAGCCATTTTCCCAATGCCGTACAGCTACTTCAGGGTAACGGATCTTCTCACCCTGCTCATTGGTGTAATCGAAAAGTACCTCTTGGATGGATACTTGGTCACCATACGCAGCAGATAGCACTTTGAGCTTTAGATCAGGAAACATTTTTACAAAGGCCCCACACTGCTCCCGGTTCAGGACTTTCCCTACCCGCGGTTCCGTTTCATTTTCTTGCATGATCACCCCCTCTGCATAATGCTTTTCAAAGCCATCCATCGCCATGCCCTGTTCTAATAAGCTGTTGATCTCTTTGTTGGCCTTTTTCCATTGTTCATCCATGTTTTCAAATTGTCGTTTTAGTGAAAGATATTTTCCCATTAGACACGAAACCAGGATGAAGTGTGAACTTTGAAGATCAATTTTTTTTCATGAAACAACTATTTAAAAACTCAACGAGTCCTTGTTTAACCTCCTTCACTGGTCCTCGTTTAGCTAACGAGGACCTACGGGTGAAAAGATACGAACAGGCCAGCATTTGTAATGCGGGTAATTTAGAAAATATCCCGAAGAACAAGCACCTCTCTTCTAACATTTGTAACGAGTATTTCAAATGTTGACATCAGCTATCGCCAGGACAAAGGTTTTGTAACTTTGTTTTATGACTATTGCACAAAGAAATATATCCCTTTACTGGCGCAGGTTTATAACTTGTGCCTTTGTAATGATAACCAGGGTTTGTAACCCGGCAAAATCTACCTCAATCCTCCAAAAAAATCAATTCAACCCAACCATGGCCCGGGGTCTTCTACGAGAGACCCGGGGCGGGTGTAAATGAGTAAGCTCGTTCTTGTGATAAAACGTACGTTACAAACGCACCGCACGGGTGTCCTCGTTGATAAAACGAGGACAAGTCAGGACAAGCGAAGAAAGTAATTTGGACTCCTACTACCAGGAGGTCTCTTCACGTACGACGCTTGTAATGGACTGGTATTTTCACAAGCCAAATTGGTATCTTTACCAATACCAGCCTGGCTCTTTGTAACTCCCCGCCGAGTCTATATATTTGATCTATGGAACATACAACAAAACCCCGCCCCGTGAACCTAGGAAGAAAGATAAGACACATGCGCGAGCTCCTAAATTTCACACAAGAAGATGTAGCAGAAAAACTGGGTGTAAGCCAACAGACCGTATCCAACATTGAATCCAATGAAACCGTTGATCATGATCAATTAATAAAGATGGCAAAAGCAATGGGAGTCTCGGCGGATGCGATCAAACACCTTGAGGAGGATGCCGCGGTTTACAATATTGTGCACAATAGTTCATTTAGCGGAACTGGTTCCTCTGTAAGTGGCCAAAATCATCACTGTACTTTTAATCCTTTAGACAAGTTGATGGAGGTTATTGAGAAGAATGAGAAGCTGTACCAGGCATTACTGAAAGAAAAAGACGAAAAAGTGGCGATACTGGAGCGGTTTTTAGAAGAGCAGAAGGAGGGCTGACAAGGCGTATTTCAAAGAAGATTATTTGTAGGTAGACCGTAAACGGACATATTCTACAAGTGTGCCCGGATGCTAGTCACCATTCCCCAGAACTTCATGAACTACCAGGTCCAACTTAACTACTACAAAGATGAAGATGGTGAGTATACTGACCCAGGATCCTGCAACCTGGATAAAGTCAAGAAGATAATTGAAGAGAACTGGCCTAACGAGAGTTATTTAGAAGATCTCAAGGTCATCCTGATCTCAAATAATCATCAATACCTAGTACTAAAGAATTGCAAGAAGGGGGTTTTTGAAGTTTACTTCACTGACGATGATAAGTTTTATTATCACAAGAAAAGCAGAATAAAGCTAATCAATCATTGTGTCCATCTATTCATGAAGCGTGGAGCCTCTGAACTTAAGTCCAGTCTCAATAAGAAAGTAAAAAAGGGAAAGAGTGACATTCATGACTTCTTTATTGATCATAATTATCGAATAAAAAGATCACGCTCTTTAAAAGAGCTTAAATGGTTTTTCACCATGGGTCTTCCTCTAACCCTTTTAATCATTTACTTAGTTCTTGACTCGGTAATAAAAGGAAATTTTGACGGATCAACTTTAGCAATAACCGTGATTTATTCTGCATTAGCTCTTTACTTATGGATTCCAGGTATTCTACTACATTGTTCATATTTAAAGGACAACAAAGGTCTATTGATTCGTTTAACTAAAGGAAATCCAATAATATATGTCGAATTCAAAGACATAACTAAACAATATGAAAAGTCGGATATTGAATTTGTCCATAGAGTGGCAAACGATCACAGCGTATTAAATTCATTCGTTTGGTTTGGTGGTCCTCCATGGACTGATTATGGATACCTGAATATTAAATTCAAGAACGGTGATACAATTAACGTAACCAACTTACTCACCGATCAACTCTTCATTTTTGAGAAGTTTAAGTATGATAATGTCAAAAAATTAAAAAGTAAGCGCCTGATCCCATGGCTTGAACAAAGAACTAAGATTAATGGTGACTAACAGAGTCGCTAGCACGCATGCGCCTGGTGATTTTTACTGGTTCATATGAACCTCACCGCATCAACTCTCGGCTGGCTTTGCCACTTTGCTTAGTTTCCTAGTACGACCTCGGCGTATATGGGACCTTCATCCTTTGGAACGCTCAACTTCTCAAGCTATATTCACCTTCCAAGGCGTACTGAGAGTCTAAAACGTCATTAGCTAACCACGGTATTTGCATAAAGATGTGCTATTGGCGAGCCTAGAAGAAGTCCAGTTTACGGTATTTAGCTGGAACGCTGAAGCGCCTACCGCAGAAGCCACTGGCACTTCATGATTGGTGTTCGTAACTTTACCCCATGAATTTGGATACCTCTAACAGAACATATCGTCAACTTGTTGGTAACGGACTTATTTATACGGTCCCAAGATTTCAAAGAGACTACAGTTGGACCGCAACCGAATGGGATGACCTATGGCAAGATATTGAAGGCCTATTTGAAGAAGGCGGGGAGAAGGAACATTATATGGGGTACCTGGTGCTACAATCCAAGGATAGCAAAAACTTCGATGTAATTGATGGCCAACAGAGACTAACGACATTAAGTATTTTAGTTTTAGCATTCCTTGGCAACCTTCAAAAGATGATCGAAGATGGCCTGGAAGCAGGTAAAAACCAACAACGACTTGAACAGCTTCGCGGAACCTTCATCGGTTACTTAGACCCGGTGACTTTGATCCCAAAAAGCAAGCTCAACTTAAACCGAAATAACAACAATCTATATCAAACCTACCTCGTTCCCTTAGAACAAGCTCCAAAAAGAAACTTAAAGGCAACTGAGCATTTAATGCGAAAAGCCTATGATTGGTTTTTCAATGCGGTAAAACAAAAATTCTCAACTAACCGAAGGGGGGATTCGCTTGCCCAATATATTGATTCTTTGGCAGACAAGTTATTTTTCACAGTAATCACGGTGAACGATGAATTGAATGCTTACAAAGTTTTTGAAACTCTCAATGCAAGAGGTGTTAAACTTTCGTCAACAGACCTGCTAAAAAACTACCTTTTTGCAGTTGTCCATAACTTTGGTTCTGACGAACGAGAAATGACAGAACTCGACAATCGCTGGGAAAGACTCGTTGGCCTGATCGGTAGTGATAGCCTTCCTGATTTTCTTAGAGCCTATTGGAATAGCAAAAATAAATTCGTCAGACATTCCGAATTATTCAAACGCATTAGGGAAAGTGTTTCATCCAAAGGGGAAGTGTTTAGTTTAATGCGTGATCTTGAAAAGAATGCAAACATTTTTGCTGCTTTACCAAGTAGTGAAGATGCTCTTTGGAACAGTGAACAAAGAACGTACATTAAGAATCTTCGAATGTTTAATGTCCGGCAACTTTATCCACTTTTATTATCGGCTTATCATAAGTTTTCCGAAGCAGATTTTTGTTCTCTCTTAAGGTCTTGTTGTGTAATTTCATTCAGATACAATATCATCGGGAATCTTGCCACAAACGAGCAGGAGAGAGTATATAACAGGTTGGCCGTTGAACTTGCTAGCAATAAGATTACTACCTTACAAGACTTAATATCCTCCTTGTCAACATTATACGTCTCAGATGACAAGTTCAGGGGGGATTTCTCTGAAAAAGAACTGAGAACAACACAGGCAAGAAATAAAAGAGTAGTAAGATATATACTCTTTGAAATTGAAAAACATATATCTAAGAATTCGTATGATTTCGAGAGTGAATCTTACAATTTAGAACATATAATGCCCGAATCCATCCAAGAAGGTTGGGACAATATTGAAGACAGGGACCATGATCAATTTGTTTACAGGTTAGGGAATATGACCATTCTGAACAAACGTGTTAACCGTGACCTTGGAAATGCAAATTTTGGAACGAAGAAAGAAAAATATTTAGAGAGCGAATTTTCTCTCACTCAAAGGGTTGCTAACGAAAATAGTGAATGGAACCCTGGACGAATTGCCGAACACCAAAAATGGATGGCAAGACAGGCAACTGCTACCTGGAGGATAGCGCAACTTGACTAAAAGAAATGTACTCTTAAAGGCACTAAAATGAATAATTTGATATGGCTCCTCAACTGGCCCTCGTTTAGCCAACGAGTATCTACGGCTGAAAAGATACGAACAAGCTAGCATTTACAATGCGAGTAGTTTAGGCAAGTCCCCAGGGAAAACGCCCCCCTTTAAACATTTCATCTTAGCTGTCCCTCTAATGGGGAATATTTCATAAGGCGTATTACACTCCTCTTGAGATAAAGGCCCTTATCCAAAATTTAGGCTGATCCGTCCTTTGATTTTCTAACAATCTCATTAACAGTATATTAAAATTTCAAAAAATAGCTTTAACTCTTAGAAATTCAATTTATATTATATAATTATTAGGTGAGAGTTAAAGAGCATGGAAGGATTTAATTATGTAAGAAAAAGCCTGGCCGGCAGAACCGGTAACAAGGTTGACTTAGGACAAGCGGGTTCATTTTTTGAGATAAAAACTGACAATAGTGACCCAGAAGAAGAGCGTATAGATGGAGCGTTGTTTAGAAGCATTCATTGTATGAAAACAGTATCCAATTACAGGATTTTCACCGCGTTAAAAAGTGATGAAGCGCCATCTGTTTTGTTTATTATTTGGCGGGATTTTCCTTACCTATGGCATATCGAGGAAGGGGGAGACTTAATGCTGCAAGAGTTTAAAAAAGATACGGCACTAAAATACTTATTGGTAGATAATACTTTTGTAAAAAGTGGTTGGATGAAAGACAATGTGATTGAATATTTAAACCATGGATGGTACCCCGGATTAATAGAGGTTGGCGTAGAGAAATTTGTCCATTTACAAGCAAAAAGTGCGCTGGGAGCTAATTCGTTTGAAGAATTTGAAAAAGATGTAAATAAAGCCATGGGAGACCTCGCAAAAACCATGCGTAAGGAGCCTTTTAAATATTACCCGGTAAAAACCTCTGAAATAAACGATAAAGGAGAACAAGTTGATTTAAACCTGAGAAAATTATCTTTAAAAGCAGGGCTCGAAATACTCAATAAATAGGTGGATTCACTACCCCTCAATTGGTCCTCGTTTAGCCAACGAGGACCTAAGGTCGAAAAGATAAGTACAGGTCAGCATTTGCCATGCGGGTAGTTTAGACAAGCTCCAAAAGAAGACGCCCCTACCTGCCAGGTACGACTAAGTACTGATCCATTGTCCGCTTACCCACCCTTCTATTTCAGCCTGGACTTTATACCAGCCGTTTTCTTGCTTCAATATCTTCACCAAGGTGCCTTTGCCCAGGGGGTCGGCTACAGTAAGGCTTTCTATGCCAGGTTTTTCGCGTATGTTAAGTTTAGAAGCCGTGATAATTCCCCGAGTTTCACTGTTTTTCTCCCGTGGGATCAAAACCTCACCGGGATCCGATTCCTCGTGGCGGTCAGCGTTAAGAAGGTGATCGCGAAGGACATCCAAGGGGAAGGCCGGTCCGGGATCTGATTTTCTGCCGGGAGATACTTCTTCGTGACCAAGTATTTGTGTAATGGGATAAGTCTCTAAGAAAAGCTCACAAAGTTCTTCCACCAACTCAATCTGCTGCTCCGTATACCGGTGCCAATAGGTGGGTTTTCTTTCATTGCGATGAACTCCTTCAAATACTTCGCCCGGGGGATACGCTTTACCAAACCAAGAAAGGTACTCCTCCCCTTGTTTATCCAAACGTCCTGCATTGTCGATCTCTATCCCGATGCAGTATTTATTCATACCATTCCTTCCCTGCCAGCTGCTAGCGCCGGCATGCCAGGTTATCTCATCAAAAGGAGCGAGTTGGTAGATCTTCCCGTCACGGCCTATCACCAGGTGGGCAGAGGCCTTTACCTTGGGATTGAGCAGGGTTTTAACGGATGAAAGTGCATCCCGGCCGGCGGTATAATGAACCAGGACAGCATCGGGCTGCCCCGTGGCGAACTTGCCGCTGGTCTTCGTGGTACGATGCTGGTGATCTACATTGTCGCCTTTTAAAAGGTGATCTTCGATGGTCATCCTTTCACCTCCTCCCCGGCTTTGTAGGCTTTAGAACCTGTGATCATGCTGGTGACTTTAGAAGCCGCTCCCGCTTTTTCAAACGATCGTCCCACGCCATATACTCCTACCACGGTGCCCCATGCCCACCAAAACTCCTGCGGCAGTTGGATATCCAGCTTATCACCGGTAAAAATGGGCACGAGTACATACACTATAAAAATGAAAAGCAACCCTGCATAAACGATAGTAGGACGCGCTCTTTTTGTATACAAGTCCCCTTGAGCCAGCTCTGCTTTGATCACCTCGGCTCGTGTATCGAGCTCTTTCTGGTACGATTCCTGCAATTGCTGCTCCATTTGCATCAGCCGGCTTTGCATCTCCAGCTTAAATTGTTGTTTTTCTTCTTTGCTTAACGTGAATTTGTCTACTACGCCACTCACACTATCAACTAGTGTGGATACTCCCCCTCCCAATAGTTTTTTGAATATGCTCATAACTGAATGTGTGGAAGTTTTGATCCTTTTAAATATGAACTTAAGGATAAAAAAATACAAAACAATACTTGGTTATGACTGTTTTTCTCTTTTCCTAAACCAAAAAAGCAATCACAACTTTTCGTTCTACATAGATATGCAAGGTTAACTTCCTTATTGCTAGCGAATTAATGGTTCAAAATAAAATCTTTGCAAGAAGCACTTCCTTAAAATTGGCATTCGCCGAACTCTTGCATAGTCCTGGATATTTTTTATTCGTTTGATGCGTATTTTCCATCGAACAATCGGTAATTTGCCCAGGACGATAAATTCAGTTGGCAAACTTTCTTAACGCATCATAAACCATGGACCTAGTAGCAGGAATAGATATTGGCGGCACTAAAACCAAATTAGCTTTGGTGGATAAAAGCGGCTCTTGCCTGGCAAGAGCAGACTTCCGAACCAAAGAGTACCCTGATCTTGAAAAATATTTAGATAACGTAAAGCTCTCTATCGACGAAATGATTGAGAAAACCTCGGCCGAGGTAAACCTGTTGGGTATCGGGATAGGCGCACCCAACGCGTCGAGTCATAGGGGCACCATAGAGCATGCTTCTAATCTTTTATGGAAAGGCATTGTACCCTTGGTAGATAAGCTCAAGGAGCGCATTGACCTACCCATTCGGATCACCAATGATGCGAACGTGGCGGCGATCGGGGAAATGCTATTCGGTAATGCAAAAGGCATGAAGGACTTTGTTGTGATCACGTTGGGCACCGGCCTGGGCAGCGGTATTGTTTCTAATGGCAAGCTAGTACAAGGATATGACGGTTTTGCTGGTGAATTAGGTCATTTCGGGGTATTGGCTGAAGATGGCAGGCTAACGGGATTGGGTGTTAAAGGGGGGCTCGAAGCTTACGTATCTGCTACCGGCCTTAAACGCACGATCCTGTACATGATGAGTAAGTATATGGAAGACAGCCGGTTCAGGAGTATTGCCTTTAATGATCTGCACGGAGAAGAGATCACACAGGCTGCCGAAGAGGGGGATTTCATTGCCCTAAAGGCCTTTGAGTATACAGGCGAGATATTAGGTAAGGCGTTAGCAAATTTTACAACCTTCTCACAACCCGAGGCCTTTTTCTTGGTAGGTGGCCTGGCGCTGAGTGGGTCATGGATCTTTGAACCTACAAAAAGGCACCTAGAAGAAAATTTGTTGGAGGTATACCGGGGAAAAGTGAAGCTCTTACCGTCCGGTATGGAAAACAAGAATTCCGCAGTTTCAGGCGCAGCCGCCTTGATCTGGTCGGACCATACGAACGAGTAAATTGTACCCTACCCAGGAGACAGGCATTCCGAGTAGGATGTCCTGGCACATCGCTTGCCAGGGCATAATTGAAAACTCAAGTGCATATGGAGGGGGACATCCAGGAACAGCGCAGCTCATTTGAGGCCTACGGGCAGTACTGGTTACAAACATTCTCCCGCCACAAGTATCAGCATAAGACTAAGAGAACATATGCTCTTGCTTAAATTCCCCTGTAACCTTATCCTTTAATATCGTTTTTATGCTGCCATCCGGGAGCTTCTCTTCTTTTACGAGGTAATATTGGTCGTTGTAATCCTTAAGCTCCATAATAGGTTCTACTTTCTCTTTCCCTCTCCATACGGATAATTCCACCGGTTCCCATTGTTTTGATTTTACAGAGGCATAGCAGGCATCCATGATGGCGTTAACCACATACCCGTCGTAAAACGTTTCCATAGGAGCTTGCCCGGTTTCAAAACAATTGATCATGTCCCTGAACATATGGAGGTAACCGAGCTCAATATTCTCATCTCCCACGGGAAAGATCCATCCAGACTCTGTTTCGGCTTTCTCGGATACGTATCCCCCACGGCCCGGCGCAGAAAACATGTCAAACCCTGTCCTCAGGAAGTTGTTGATCCAAAGGGTTCCGTCGGTACCGGCCACCTCGTCGCGTAGATCGAGACCACCACGAAAAGACCAGCTCACTTCAAACTGGGCGATGGCGCCCGTGGCATACTTTACCAACCCTATGGCATTGTCTTCTGCCGCTATAGGTTTCACCAATGTATCCGCCCAGCACATGACCTCTACAGGACGTATGTCCTTGCCTATGTAATTTCTACCGATCTCAATACAATGACAGGCTAGGTCGACAATGGCCCCGCCGCCCGCTAGTTCAATATTCCAAAACCAATCACTATGCGGCCCGGGGTGAGTCTCGCGGCTTCGCGCCCAAGTCACTTTCCCGATCGCGCCATTTTGCACCGACTCCAGGGCTTTCAAGGTCTTAGGAGTGTAGGCCAGGTCTTCTAAATAACCGTGAAATATACCCGCCTTTTCTACGATGCCAAGGATCTCTTTGGCTTCACCCGCGTTGCGGCCCAGTGGTTTGGTACATAAAACGCCTTTGCCTGCTTCGGCACATAACCGGATCGCTTCCAAGTGCAAATGATTAGGAAGGCCTACTACGACCAAGTCGACATCATAGGCATTGATCGTTTCGGCCATATCCGTTGAGAAATTAGGCACCTGGTATTGGGTACTGAAACGTTGCAGGTTTTTTTCATCACGCCCGTATACCACTATTACTTCGTCCCTATTCCGGTACGCTTGTAGTGCCTGTGTATAAAAACCGGCGATAAAGCCGGAACCGAGCATCGCTATTTTTGCCATAGAGAAGTTAGTTAATTGTTCTTATCCTAAAATTAGTGTATTACGCCGAATATTATTTTAAAGGGCTTTTCTTATAAAGTAGGAAATATGAAAATAACACCGGTCTCCCGGTGTTAAGTCAAGTGTTATTGGACGGTTAGCTATTTTTTCCAATCCCGTTCTTAAAGCCCGCAATTGGCCAAGGGCAATCGGCAACATCCATAATTTTTTGCCTACTGCTCTTTGCCTATTGCCAACTGATCAATCCCTCAAACATAGATCATCCTCTACCCGGTACGTCATTTGAGGCTTAGCTTAACGCTAATCTCTTCTTTTCATTTCGAACCCTTTAGATCTACCGGTCGAAATGCAGATCACTTGGTTTTGAATACGCGGGGTCTTCAAGTAGGGCATGGTCTGTAAATGTCTTTAAGAAAGCGATCAAGTCACTTTTTTCTTGGGGGTCCAGCCGCACCCCTCCTTTGCTTACCCCTTTCATTAGGGGATGTACATAATCCGAACTTACAAGACCCTCGGAGTAAAAGTCTACGACTTCCTCCAGCGTTTTGAATCGGCCATCGTGCATGTAAGGCGCTGTAATTTCACAGTTGATCAAAGAAGGTGCACGGAAAGCCCCTAGATCCCATGGTTTTTTAGTCACCGAGTACCGATCTCCTATGCCATCGAAGACAGAATCTTTGGCATTATTATAAAATTGATTCGTAGTGAGCAGTACCCCGCTATGACAATGAAAGCAGTCCGCTGTTTCTGAAAAGAACAAGTCATAGCCCCTTTGTTCGGCAGGTGTAAGCTCAGCTTCTCCCCGTAACCATTGGTGGTATTTGGAACGATAAGAAACAATGGTCCTCACATATTGGGCAATAGACTTGCTGATCTTTTCAATGCTCACCTCCGGTGAGCCATAGGCAGCTTCAAACATAGGAGGGTAAATGGGAATGTTTTCGATCGTTTCCACTGTTTTTTCTAAATCACCGTTGATCTCATGGGGAGCTACTATAGCCATCCAAGCAAAGGCTTCTACGCTTTTCCTATGAAAAGCAGGGTCAGCGGGAACACCGTATTCGGGGCTGCCAAGTTCCTCGTTTGTCTCATGAACGCTGCCATTCCATAAATAGCCATTATGATTGTATACCAAGTTTATGGTAGGCAGCATGAAGTGAGGAGTAGGTTTGCCCTGGGGGTACTCTTCGCTGGGAATACCCACCGGCTGCCCTCCTTTGAATTTCGGATGGTCTATTCCCGCCTCGAAACCTTTTTCCTGCACGTGACAAGTAGCACAGCTCATGAGTGAATCCGGGTGTAACCGGCCTGAAAGCCTGCCATCATGGAAGAGGTAACGACCTAATTTCACCCCTTCTTCTGTAAGCGGGTTATCTTCCGGGATATTGAGGTTTTTCGGGAAACCCTCGATTACCGGTAGCTCGTACGGTATAGTGGTATGTGGCGGGTCGGGATCATCATTCAAGCAAGAAACCATAACGGCAACTACGAACAAGATCATGGCCGGGATCATAAATAGCGAGGGCTTTTTCATAGCGAGGAATTATTGTTGAACATGACTTTTGATGGATCCGATTGAAAAGACATTGTTTCCATTCTCTTTCGCCAATTGCTGGGCGTCTTGGTTATTCATGATGCCAGCTCCTACTTCGTTGAAATCATATAGGTTAGGATCGTGGAACCAATTCTCTATATTCATCACGATTACGATCTCCTTGGTTTCGTCACTCTCCATTTCAAAAGAAGAATTAGGCAGCATCGTCTCAAACCAATTCTGCACGAATAGGGTATTTCCTTGGTTGTCTTTTTTGGGCCCTACTCCCAGGTGGAAATTAAAAGCTTCTCGTTTCTGCTGGAGATCCAGCCAAAAACCATTTAGCTTCATGTAATGATACCCTCCTTGGTCGCCACCCAATGGAGCCGGCCATTCCATATCTGATTCCGGGGGGTCGGTAAAATAGTTTCGAAGATTTTTTGGACCCTTGAGGCCAAAGGTCATGGCTATGCCGGTGTATTTACCGGCTTGCAGCGTATCCTCCTTTTCCCACGTTAGGGTACTTGGGATACCGGTATCAATATAATGTACAAAGTCTCCTGTTCCGTCGCCTTCCAATACTTCCGAAGACCCATCGGCTTTATGTAGTGTAATATCTGAAATGAACCACTGGATGTCTGTAACCTCGAAAGGATTCCCTGCGGCATTGACATATTTCATGTCGTTAAAAGTCACTGGTTGTCCTGAAACATGGTGTTCAAACCGGATCATAAGCTTACCCCCGGCCGGTGGCAGGGGATCATCATCATCGTCATTGCAAGAAACGATCAACATCATGGCTAAGCATACACCTAATAGTGATCCTACCCGTGATACATTATTGATCCATTGTCCTTTTTTATTTGATTTCATTATGGTATTGTTTAAAAAAATGCATAGTTATCCCTTGGAAACCGTCTTTCGTATGTGAACCTAGCCGCTTTCCTTCAGAAAGTGGATGACACCAATCAACACGGCAGATGATTGTTTACATCGCTTAAAAGTTGGTTTTATGGCAAAAAAAGCATAAACACTCTTGCTTTGAACTTTCATAAGTCAATATAGAGGTGGAATGAAAGATCAATAGTTCTCCCGTGGTGACATCACAAACAGGTTTTCATACCCTAGCTGTGTAAGCAACATCCATGCAGCATGGGCATGTGTAGGATCGTAGGCTAGGATCACTTTTGGAGACCTTTGCTCAAAAAATGCCTGGTATTTGGCATCTAACAATTGGGCCATGGGGATCGTCAAAGTGTCTTGGAGATGCCTTGGAACAGAAAGGCCCGGCGCTCGTAGATCTATTATTTTATAACCTGCCATCCGTGTAAGTTCTCCAGGCTGTATGACATAATCCATTTTTTGTACCTGCTGGTGCATCTCTTGGGCGTTTAACTTAAAATTGCTTTGGCCTGCTTGGCGTGTGAGCAAGATGAGTAAGCCAAAAAAGGTGACCGTAATTATCCCAAGGGTTATGACACTAGATCTCATAGTTTATTGATTTTTTGAGTGCTAACTACATCCGCCTTCTACTTTTTTCTTTTTTCGCCCCTTTATCGGTGGGGACAGCGGCTTAAAAAGATCAGCGGGCGGTAACATTTGAGTACCGGTAAAATACTGGCGGATGGCCAACCTTTTTTGATACCGGTCTAAAGCCTCCTGCGAAGCGGTAACTCCCGGGTAAACCGGGTTTAAAATGGAGACGTTCCATTCACTGAGGCCTCCTTTGAGCAAGTAGTTATTTTTATAGCCGAGTTGGGTGATGATCATCCACACCCGGGTGGCAACCTGGTCATCATTGCTGTAAAGCACATTTTTCATAACATCCTGGTCAAAGAGATAAGCATAGTTCTCACTAAAGAGGCTATCCAGTGGGATATTAAGTGCCCCTGGGATAGGTTCTTTAAAATCTACCACCGGCCTGAGGTCGAGCACCCGGATAGAAGGATCTCCACTGACCAGCAAGTGGGCAAGCTCATCTACAGAAAAGTAATTGGCCTTTTGCAGTACTTCCTGTAACACTTGGCGTTCGTTCAAAAGAATTGCATCATTTTGCCTGCCGGGTAGTACAGCGGCCACGCCGCCAAAGGCTAAAATGACGATCGAGATGATCACTCTTGTATTCATAGCTGAGGGTTTTTAAATTTCTTTCGTAATATCCGGTCGGCCGAAGCGTTTTTCAGCCCACTCCCCTATCCAGAACATAAGCACGGCAGCCGCGATAACACCAAAGACCAGTAAACCGTCCGATATGCCAACGGCGTCTGACAGTTTCAGGCCTCCCAGGTAATTTTTCATGTAAATGTTCTCCCAGAGGGGATAGGTCTCGCCAAAAGCCAGGATTCCTAAAAAGCTGCCCCCTAAAAACGCGATAGCATCGATCTTGCCAATGGCCGCGGCACAAACGCTCGTACCAGGGCAGAAGCCTCCCACGATGAATCCTAACCCCATGATCACCCCACCGATGATGGCGGACTCGATATAGTATTCGTTAATATAGACAACACCAAGGTCGATCAGCTCGAAATAATTAAGGAAGACCAACCCCAACATGGCCGTGATGGCCGCAGTAAAGAACACCTTCAGAACCACTGTATCGTACCCATAAAACATACCCGCCAGCTTTCGGCTGGAAGAAAAGCCGGCTTGTTCCAAAGCAAATCCAAAGCCTAGCCCGACTAGGAAGGCGATCAAGAAGTTGATCTCCATAGAGATATCGTTGATCGGTATTATCGGTCCCATGTTTATATCCAGTTTTTTCTAAAGAAATAAGCAAACAAAAAGGCAGTGCCGAAGATGGACATCATCGTTACAAAGCCGGCTAGGGATAAAGTAGCCATACCACTAAGTGCAGCGCCACTTGTACATCCCCGGCCGAACTGTGAACCAAAACCAAAAAGCGCTCCCCCGATAATGGCCAGTACGATACGTTTCCTAGCCGTGATATTGGGAGAATGTTCCGTTTTCCAAGTTAGTCTTCCTGCCAATGCGCCGGATAAAAAGCCGCCCACCAAAACGCCTAGCACTTGGAACACCAACCAACTATTCATAGGATTTTTCCCACCTGTTATGTATTTGCCATAAAAGTCGGAACCCTGTGTATATTCAGGCGCCACTACGTTTACCGTACTGACCACTGCGCTTTTCATGGCTCCGCTAGCGCCCAACCCGCGACCAGTGAGGTAGAAAGAGAGCAATAAAACAGTACCCAGCATGATCCCTGCAACGTATGGGTTCATGTATTTTTTTGTGCCCGTTACATAATTATGATGTGCCATAATCTTTTGTTTCTTACTTGTCTCAATATAAATACCGGCTTGCCTGGCCAGCGTAGACGATAATAAATCGTAGCATAACATTGCCGAAGAGGATCAACACCACCGGGATATACACCGGGATGCGCTGCCCTCTCAACTCCAGCAATTCTAACAGGGCGGGGATGATCATACCTATGAAAACTACGAATATCCAGAAGGGCAGCGTATAGGGCCCTCCTAAGAACAAAGCCGCCGCCTCTTGCTGTACTTCCGTACTGGCAAGAAATCCCATGAACATATGGATGATAAAGAAGATCTCTGCCCCGATGATCACGATATCGATCCGGCTGAAAAATCTCCGCTCGATCTCATTTTTTGACAGCCAAATGATCAACGCCGCCCCGGCCGATAAGCCACTGGCTAAGAAAAGAGGTCCCAAAATGGAAGTATTCCATAGGGGCCGGGCATTGAAAGCCGAAAGCAGGATACCGGTGTAAATACCCAAGATCACGGAATAGAATACCATGATCCAGGCCATCGTTCTTCGATGTTGGATAAAAAAGCGCTCTAATTGATAGATCCATTGCTTTTTCCAATCTATTTTGGGAAATACCTCGCGGGCATACGTAAAGCTCCATAAAACGGACAAAGGCGTGACGACCAACAAGGTCCAGGCTCCCCAAGACATGGGGGATTCCAAGCGAATGTTCGTGTAGAGCCGCCAAAAGTATACTTTATGATTTAGGTCCCAGAATAAAGCCATTAGTCCTAACACAAGCAGGCCGGGAGTGAATAATGGGGCAATTTTTATTGCTGCGGGATAATTATGTTCTTTCCCTTGGAGATAACAGAAAGAGGCAAAGAACAAGACCCCCGCCGCCAAGCCCCCGACAAACAGGTAAAAAGGGATCTCCCAACCCCAGATATGCAGCATAGGGTCTACTTTTGGATTCATCCGGCCGCTGATGATCAATTCTTCTTCCATGATTTTTATTAAGTCAAAAAGTACAACTGCGGATCTGTCCCGGCTTCTGTTTTCAATCTCTTATGCTTCCGTTCCGCCACTTTTCTCGATACCTCGCTATTGGGATCATCCAAATCACCAAAATAGAGGCAATGGGTAGGACACACACTTACACAAGCCGGCTGTTTTCCCTCTCTTACCCTATGGATACAGAACGTACACTTATCCACGTAACCCTCCGGGTGTGGATACCTGGCGTCATAAGGGCAAGAAGCGATGCAAGCCCCACAGCCGATGCACTGCCCGGGCTCTACTAATACTACTCCACCTTCTTCCACATGACTAGCCCCGGTAGGACAGCAGCGCACGCAAGGCGGTTTAGCACAATGGTGGCATCGCTCAGACCGGAACTCTAAAGCCAAATGAGGGTAAGTACCGCTCACACTTTCCACGATCCATTCGCGGCAGTACCCTACGGGAACCTGGTTCTCTAGCTGGCAGGCAATCACACAATCGCTACAGCCCACACATTTCTTGGTATCGATGGCCATGGCATACCTCATGACGTCACCTCCTCTCGACTGGGTTCTTCCTGCAAGAATGTCACAAAATTGGATCGCATACCGGTGCCTCCCATGACCGGGTCCGTTTTCACATGACTGATCATTTGGGTGTCACTGGCACCTTTTCCAAACGCACGGCTCAATTTTTTGGCAGCATGCCCAAAACCATGGACCATATATACGGAGTCCCAACGTATGCGCTCGGTGATCCGAACTTTGATAGGAAAATCCGTAGTGATGTTATCTTGATTTTTGAGCCAAACATATTGGCCGTTTTCCAAGCCCCACTGCTTTGCTACCTTAGGGTTCACCCAAAGGTCATTTTCCGGCACAACATCCACTAGGTTCTCATTATTCGCCGTTCGGCTAAACGTATGGACAGGCGAACGACCGTAGTTTAGCCGGTAATACCCGGCAGGAGGCTGCTCATGTTCCGTATACCGGGGTAGCGGGTCGAAGCCGGCTCGGGCCATTTCAGTGGAGTACAATTCTATTTTCCCGGTATTCGTATTGAATTCAAATTCCTGCTCTTCGGCTAAGTACAGGTCGTTATATTCGCGTTTGAATTTCTTGACCCCTATCTTTTTCATTTCCTCTAACGAGCTGCCTACCTGTTGCAATTGCCAATCCAGCACTTCTTCGATATCCCTGAAGGCAAAGTATTTTTCAAGCCCCAGCACCACCCCCAGTTGTTTTGCGATCCACCAGCCCGGCTTGCTGTCATATTTTGGTGCTACAGCCGGCATCCGCAGCGAGATCACAGGCTCGCGATGAGGTGAATTTCTTATGGCGTCATACCTTTCCAGGTAAGTGCACTCAGGTAATATTACATCCGCATATCCCGTGATCTCCATGGGCATAGTATCAATGACCACCAGTATTTCCAGTGCGTCTATGGCCTCCAGGGTAGCTTTTTGATCCGGGAGAGTGTGGATAAGGTTGGTCCCGTTCACGATCCACCCTTTTATGTTACAATCCCGCCCCGGCGCAGGGGTGGTCACTTCGCATATGCCGTTGGATATGACTTCGGTGGCAAGGCTATACTTTCCTTCCAATGCGTCCAGGTAAGATCTTTTAGGTGTTGGATACGGGGGATGAGGGAAGTCCGGGATGCTGATCCTTTCCGGGTTATAAAAGCCTCCTCGCCTGCCCCAGGAACCTAGCAGCGCATTTAAGATGGCTACAGCCCTTAATCGCTGGGTATCATCACCATACCAGGTGACATGGCGTCCCGGGTGTATGATCACCGCCGGCGAAGCGTTTGCCATTTCTTTAGCGGTATCCCGGATGATCTTCGGCTCGATCGTAGTCATGCCATAGGCCCATTCCGGGGTGTAAGACTGAACATGACTTTTTAGCTGCTCGAAGCCGTAGGTATGCTTTTCCACGTACGCCTTATCATACCATCCTTCGTTGATGAGTACGTTCATCCACGCCAGTAACAAGGCCAAATCCGTGGCAGGTTTAATCGGCAGCCAGTACTTAGACTTACTGGCAGCGGTGGAAAAGCGCGGATCCACCGTAATGATAGCAGCCCCCTTGTCGATAGCCTGAGACATTTCTTGCACCTGGCCGTTGTGCATATTCTCTCCTAAATGCGAGCCTATTAAGACCAGGCAGCGCGTATCGCGAATATCGGTACGCTCAGGCGACAGTACTCCCTCACCGTAAGTAGCATAAAAGGCTACTTCCCTAGGTCCCCGGCATTGTGCAAAAGAAGGAGCTGTAATATGGGGCGATCCATAGGCTTTTAGCATATGACCCAAGAATTTTCCCCCGGAACCATGCGTAAACAGCGCAACACATTCCGGCCCGTACTCTTGGGCTATGGCTTTCATCTTACCCGCAATGACTTCAAAGGCTTCATCCCAGCTGGCTTTTTTGAATACTTGTTTTCCACCCTCTTCTACACGGATCATGGGATGCTTGAGCCGGTCATTATCATAGTACATTCCCACACCCCCGGTGCCCCTCGGACAAAGCCGCCCGTTGCAATGCGGATCAGCTTCATGGCCTTCGATCTTCCAAATATCTCCTTGGTCATTTTTTGTTACCCAACCCGCACATTTCCAAAAGCAAACCTCGCAATAGGTGGGAGTCCGGGTGGTATGTGTTGAAATAGGAAAAGCCTCATGGGTTACACTTCCCGTGGCCCAATCGAAAGCAACGCCCATGGTGGCAGCAGTACCTAGCATGGTACCTGATATTTTTATAAAATCTCGTCGGGTGGTCTTCATCGCATAACTTATTAGCGTCCTGTGAAACCGAAGGTATTTACATGCAAGCCCTAGGTGCATGATAATGATCAGGAAATAGCATGATTTTCTGCAAAAATGGGACTTGTGTAACTTTAGTCACATAACCGGCATCTTTTTGCCCCCCGGATGAACTAAAGCCAATAGCCTTATTCCAAGCTTCATAATTATGGTCTACCCGCCCTAGGATCGAATTTTGATCAACATTGTTACCACCGCAGAAGAAAGTTACATGGAAAGGCAATTGCTATTCGCTAACCTTCCTTCCAAGTACCGGGCTGCTGGTAAAGCTCGATAGTTCCTGTCAAAAGGGGCAGGAACCAGGAATAGAAAAATGAGAAGATGTGATATCCCAACATGTCGATCGTAAATTCAAAGCTCTTTTTTTCCTATTCCTGGTTTCATATTTCAGCTTCCTGGTTTCAACAGCTTGACTCCGTTGCTTAAGACACCAAGTAGATATTTTCAAATATGCCTGGCATCAAGGCTAGAGTGAATGGATAATGCACTGAACAACAGTTAATTATATAATATTAATAATTTATTAAATTATATTAGTTGATAAATTGGAATAATTATATGATATTTAGTTTAAGTATTTAAACCTAAACAAACCAACATGAAAATTCTATTTTTGATTTTATCCATTGGGTTGATCTCCTTTTCTTCCATTGGCGCCTCTCATCATAATTCTGATACCAACAAACAGGTGGTTTTGGGCCAAGAAGAGTCTTTGGATTTCAGGGCGTATTTACTAGGCTATGGCGATGGGTCCGTTGATGGAGAAAATTGTGATTTCTTAGCAAATTATTCACCCCCTTTTAATGCTACTGACGAAGAGTTGATCAGTTACGATATAGGATACGGAGACGGTTACAGGTCGACCTGTAATCCATAAACTTTAATTGATGAGGGCTGTCCTGTAAAACGCAATAGCCTTCATAAAATGACAGCGAATAGTTTCGTGTTATGATCCCGGTGACGCCTCTTGGTTTTGTGGTGATTCGTTAGAAAGCAGGCGCACCGGGATCTCTTTTTCATTGTCGTTATCCTACCAAATGCATGCGTTAGCATTTTTCCCTGAAGTTTTGAAATAAAGGTTCCAATGCTTACAAAATAACGGTAAACTCAATAATGAAGTGTCAAATCAAGGCGTAAAGGAATCGTGGCCTACCATTTGAAAACCTTAAGTTTTTATCATTAATATTAATCCTAAATAGCAGGTCAATACCCCAAGATAAGCCGGTAACAGGTGAAGAAAGTCAGTGTAACCTACTACAAAATGTACCCCGACTGCACAGCCAAACCCTGCCGTCATACCGATAAAGATAACCTGCCTTAAATTGACGGTAGGCTCTGACCGGCGGATGCTAAAGAAAAACAATACACCGATGGTGGCAACTCCCCCTCCAAAAGAGGCCCGGTCATGGGCGATCAACGGGACCAGGTTTTCATTCACCTCGTTCAGTCCACATACCGTAATCTGCATAAACTCCAAGTCCTGCGGAACGAAAACAGAAGTCATACCCACTACCATTATAGTAAGTCCCCCTGCAATAAGCCCTAGCGAAGTAAAAAGCAGGAGCGCCCTACCCAGTCCGTAGCGACTGCGAAGGTTGATCTTTGCTGAAGACCTGAAAAGATCTTTAAAAGACTTGTTCTCCAAGGTACGATAAGACCTTGACATCCCGACAACGAAAAACGGGAGTAAAAGTAGGGTAGCTATCCCGTGCCAGCTATCCAAATACCCGTACCCAAGGTAAGTAAGGAAGCTTCCAAAGCCTACAATTCCTGACACCAGGAACAGGTACCATGCCCAAGGCTGTCCATATCTCAGTGGAAATTCCGCTAGCCACATGTACAATACACCAACAGCGATGATCGAACCTCCAAAAGCTACCCTGTCGTGAAACATAAAAAGGTTGATCTTACCCTCGTTGTAATCCCAAAGCTGTGCGGCTGTCAACCCAATGAACTCTGTATCATGAGGTAAAAAATAGCCACTGAGCGACTGTGCAATGACAAATAGCCCAGATAACGCCAGTATAAGTCCTGTAAACACCAAAAGTGGCCTACCGTCCCCAATGATCACCGGAATTAGGCTTCGATTATCGATAGTGTTCATAGATCATAAGGCTACTGGGTAATTTCATTTATAATGTCTTTTAGTTAAGCTTGCCCATCGCACCTCTTCCCCTAAAAGAGCGATCCAACGCGCGATTGGTTTCCCTCCAGGGGCTTTAGGGGTGAGCGTGAGCCGTAACGACATTAATTCCATTTGAAGACTTCAAATTACACGAACAAAAAAATCTTTGAAAAGATCAGGCTGGTTTTCTGTACGAAAACAAACGATGCATGATGTTTAAGTCTACAGGCAAAAGCCCTTCCGTATGAAAAAATGGTTAGGAACAAAAACCGAATTTAATACCAAAAACTAATCTGCTGAACATTAATAAACTAACTTTTTTTAATAAAAATCAACAAATTAAATACTTCCAAAAGGCATTTATATACTATTTTGGCGGTAAATAATTTTTAAATAAAAAACCCGAAAGAACATGAAAACCCTCCTCTTTTGTTTAGGGGTAGTGCTTACTACCTCGTTCACCTCTATTGGTCATCAAGACAGCTCTCATGCCAGCCGTATAATTTTTCACCAAGGCCAGGTAAACCCGACAGACCCCATTCCAATTGGCAATGGCGATTGGATGAGTGGTTATGGTCATGGCCTTATGGATGGGGCTTTTTGCAATTGGCTGGAAAGTTATAATGGCACGGGTCAAAGGCTAGCCGACTATGACGCTGGATATCGCGCTGGTTATTTTGAAAATTGCCGTTAACATGACACTAGTCCTACTTCAGATTTAAGTAATTGATAATGAGGTTTGTAGTTTTAAACCTAGTGCCAGCGAACTGCAAAGTATGGGTGATCAACCTCCTGTTCTAAATCCATCTAAAAC
>JANQLQ010000123.1 GCA_028280565.1 Fulvivirga sp. | reverse complement strand
CTTCTTGCGTTAAGGTGACCTTGTATTTTTTCATGGTTTTAACCAAAAATAAAAAAACTATTTTTACCGTCAAAGTAGATGTGACACGACACTAGTGTTGTGTCATACCTCAACTGACGTGTAGGATTAAACAATGAACTCTCTTTGCCAAGTTGGGAAGTTCTCGACAAGTTAGCAATAGGCAAAGGGCAGTAGGCAAAATAGAGGGTTGCCGACTGTTTACTGCCGACTTTGGGAACGAGACCGAAAAAAATAGCTTGAACGTCAATTGAGGCGTGACACGACACTAGGCTACAATGATTTTAAATCGAACGGAGATTACAGGTTATCTTTTTGGCCAGGTACTTATCTTGGCATGTGTGAAGTTTCCCTGGAAGAGAATGAAAAGTACTATTTAAATCTTCACTCCAAATTCTATATTTGCAGCTATGGGAGTACTAAAATACATCATATTGGTCGTATTGATTGCCAGCATGCTGGTGAGTACGCTCATGGTGCCCCTCATTTACCTCGATTTTAGTGTTCGCAAGGATTACATTGCCGAAGTCCTTTGTATCAATCGTGACGAACCGATGACGGTTTGCGGCGGATCTTGTTACTTGACCGAACAGCTCAAATTAGCCGCTGATCAGCAAGAAAAGGAAGCGAATATTCCCAATCCAAAGTTGGAATTCTCTTTTTTTTACAAAGCGCTTACTTCGCTTAACCTCCATGGGCATCCCGGGATTTTGCGATCTCAAACTACGGGCGATCACGACCTCAACATACCTACTTCTTACCTTCCAGGCATTTTTCGTCCGCCCCGTACCTTCGCTTAGTGTGCTAGCCGGGTAAAACTGAAAAATATCACAGTAGAATGGCCTGTTTATTTTGGCTTCGGTGGTGATTGGTTTTCCCTTACCACAAAGCAGTTGAAAGCCTTGTTGACTTACCTGCTTGTTGGGTTGATATCTTTGGTTTTTGTCCATAGCGCACGTCTGCTCTTTTCTATCTCAAAAAATAAATAGGCTTTTACCCTAAAAGCAAGGGGGAAGTATTCCTTGCCTGTTGGAATATTATTTCCAAAGATTCAAAAATCGCTTGGGGGAAATGCCCAACTAATAATCATTTTTTAAATCATGGAACATAGGAATCATTATACATTCGTAACACTACTGGCGTTGACGCTGCTTAGCTTATCGCTTCAGGCGCAAGAAGTGACAGGGAAAATATATGACAAACGCACCGGCGAGGCGCTGGTGGGCGCTGAAGTGACCGTACCCGGGAGTACGGTGGGGACCGTTACAGATCTTTTCGGTCAATTTACTTTGAGACTTCCCCCGGGAGCCAGCCATCTGCAAGTCCGATATATTGGCTACGACCCGGTAAAAGTTACCGAACTCACTCGTGATATTAACCTCGGGCTTGTGGAATCTATCAGTACACTAGAGCAGGTAGTCGTGTCCGCTAACCGCGAAAAGGAGCTACGGACGGAGGTGCCAGCAGCTATTTCTACCATTTCACCACAAAAAATGGAGGAAACAGCACCCAATACCCTGGACCAGGTGCTTAACAAGATCCCGGGAGTATTCGTGGCAGATTTAGCCAACGAGCAACATATGACCAGTATTCGGCAACCGATCTCTACAAAAGGGCTTTTTCTTTATCTGGAAGACGGACTACCCATTCGTCCTACCGGGGTATTTAACCATAATGCGATGAACGAGCTTAACCAGGGGGCGATCCGTAGCATCGAGGTGATCCGCGGCCCGGCATCCTCTACCTATGGGGCCGAGGCCATCGGTGGGGTGATCAACGTCATTACCCAAGCGCCTTCGCTAGACCTTACCGGTCGTGTGGCGATACGAAGCAATAGCAACGGGCTTAGGAGAACGGATCTAAGGCTAGCCAATACCTATGGTAAGACCGGCATATTCGTAGGCGGCTACTACGCAAGGCGACGCGACGGCTTCTTCGAACACAGCGATATGGACAAATATGCCGGGACATTGAAGCTTACACATGCGCTATCCGCGGCTACTGATATTAACCTGTCCGTCACTTATGCTGACCTAGTCACGGATATGACCGGGAGTTTGGATAGCGCGGCCTTTTTCGGGGAAGACCTGACCAGTGTGCAAACTTTTACAGAAAGGACGGTAAGCGCTTTAAGAGTGCAGTCAACAGTAAACCATGATTGGAATGATAAGGGAACTACCTCGGCACGACTGTTCTTCCGTGATAATTCCATAGGACAGATCCCCTCTTTTCGCATACGTACAGACCGGGAGACGGGCGTGACTTCAGGTACGATAAACGAGCGGACCTTTCAAAGCTATGGCTCCGTGATCCAGCACTCCCATGAGATAGAATCGCTAGGAGCAAAAGTTATTGGGGGAGTATCCATAGATCATAGCCCTACGGATTTTTTTGAAGATTACATTTTAGTAGAGCAAGATGCCAGGGGGATCAACGTGGGGTATACGGAAATTGACTCGGTATTGACTAAAAACGAGATTGATCTCACTAACATTGGCGCCTATGCCACGTTCCAGGTCAGGGCTACGGAAAGGCTTAAGTTTTCCACATCGCTGCGTTATGACCGTTTTCGTTATGATCATCGCAATTTTTTGCCTCCTTCTTCTTTTTCAGGGTCACCGGATGCCGTAAGCACATTTGATGCCTTTACTCCGAAAATTGGGTTTACCTATGACCTGTCCAATAACCGCGGTATCTACGCCAATTATGCCCAGGGCTTTGTGCCTCCACAGGTCGGCGAGCTCTATCGAGGAGTGCAAATCCCCTCGCTGGATCCTTCTGTATACAATAATTATGAAGTAGGAGGGTGGTACAGCTTTCACCTAAGCCGTAAGCTGAAAGGATATAGTAATGTGGCCCTGTACCAGGTAGAGGCCACCAACCAAATTATATCGGTACAACTGGATGATGGTACCCGCGAAAACCGAAATGCCGGTGAGATACGCTCCCGGGGGATTGAGTATATGCTTCATCTTGATTTTGACCGGCAGCTTCAATTCCGGTGGAGTGGATCCTTTGCAGAGCATGAATTTATTGATTACGTAGAGAACGGTACTGAATTCAATGGCAATGATATGGCGCAAGGGGCAAATAGGCTGTTTAACTGGGAAGTTACCTACCGTCCAAAGCAATTGGCAGGGGCTTGGCTTTCTATTGAAAACCAGCACATGGGACCTTACTGGATGGATAATGCCAATACGCAGGAGTACGAGGGATTCAGCCTTTTTAACCTACGATCCGGGTATCGTTTTCAAGCCCTGGACGTAGGTTTCACCATGCTCAACTTCCTGGATGAATCTTGGTCGCCCAGGGCGAACTCTTCCCGGTTTGGAACCACATTCATCCCGGGGATCCCGCGAACCTACCAGGTTCACCTAGCTTACAATATCGGCCAGGAGTAATTATGGAGACATTGCTAGAAAAGACTGGGACAGAAGGGGTATCGTCTACCCCTGTCTCATCTCGAAAAAAGAAAAACGGGCTAGGCCCATGGTATCAATGGCATCGAAAAGCAGGGATCATTGTTTTGGTGCCTATCATCATGTGGTGTGTCAGCGGGCTGATGCATCCCATTATGGCCCGGTGGTTTAAGGTGGAGATCCCCAATCGTTTTATTACATCCCCAGCGCTGCAAGCCAGGGATTTCGAGGTATCGTTACAAGAGGTCCTACTCAAAAATAGCATCGCTTCAATGGGTAATGTAAACGTCATCCTAATGGATGACCAGCGCTACTACCAAGTACAGCCTGCAGACCGACAAGAAGAAATACAATATTTCAGCACAAAGGACGGGACCAAATTGGCTAATGGTGATGCCGTTTATGCTGCTTACCTTGCCCGGTATTTTATAGAAGAATGGTCGGCAGATATTCGTCAAATAGAGGGAGTGAGTGATTACACCGGTGAGTATAAGTTTATCAACCGATTGCTGCCGGTGTACAAGGTCTCGTTTGATCGCCCGGATGCCATGGATGTATATGTTCACACCGCTTCAAGTCGTCTCGGTACGGCTAACGATAAGTCCCGTAAAGTCTTCCTGTGGCTGTTCAGTACGTTGCATAACTGGGACTTTTTTGCCTTTGCCGGCCCGGTAAGGCCAGTATTGATGACGCTGCTACTAGCGCTCATCTTCCTGTCTGCCATCAGTGGCTTGTACATTTATGCCATAGGGTGGAAGCGATTTCGAAGGCAAGCAATTACCAGCTCTCGCCTGCAAAAGAGAAAGTGGCACCGTAGCTTGGGTGTGGCCGTTTCATTGGTTGCGCTTACGTTCTCCTTCAGTGGGGCCTACCATCTCTTACATAAAAAAGATCCGAACACTTTACATAAGTTTACGGACAATGTAGAGATCCACCCTGGGGACCTTATCATAGACCCGGTGAGCCTGTTTAAAGCGCTTGAATATCCTGTGGCCAACTTTTCGCTGGTCGCATTTGAAGGTCGAACTTATTATAGGTTTGCCCACTGGGGTCCACAGCGTAATAAAGTGAGCTATCTTTCTTCTACTGGGGGAGGATTACTGCAAAATGGGGATTCAAAATATGCAAAGTACTTGGCAAAGAAGTTCAGCGGACTGGAGGATGCCAATGTCTCTTCTGTTGCTCAAATCACCAAGTTTAGAGGTGAATACGGCTTTGTTAACAAGCGATTGCCTGTTCAAAAAGTAAGTTACGATACGAGGGACAATGCTGCCTATTACATAGAAACCTCTACGGGTAAGCTAGCTTCCATGGTGACTGACCCTGATCGATGGGAGGGGTTTAGCTTTGCTTTTCTCCACAAATACCACACATTAGACTTCGCAGGAAAGGACTTTCGGGATGCCATAATGTCCCTGGCTGCGTTAGGGTTGCTGGTGGTTTCACTTTTCGGGTTGATGCTCTATCTTAAAAAATGAGGGTATGTTATTATATTTAGGCTATTGAGATTTTTCTAAACCGCCCGCTGGCGCAGGTTCTCCGAACCTGTGCCTTGTAATGTCCTTGAAAATTGAATTTGACTGGAGAACGTTTAATTTTGGCAAATTCAGCATTGTTTTTAAGATGTCTCGGGTAATGCAAACCTCGCAATGAGCAGTTTAAGCGGGATTTTGAGGTTCTAAGTCCAGTTTTTATTTTCTTTTGCGCGCCCAAAAGAAAACGAAACAAAAGAAAAGGGCGCCAGCAACAAAGCCCATTTACCCTCGAAACGCGCTATCCAACCCCTATGGCCTGCTTACCCACATGCCTCAAATGTGCCGCGCTGTTCCTGGATGTCTCCCCTCCACACGCCATTTGAA
>JANQLQ010000116.1 GCA_028280565.1 Fulvivirga sp. | reverse complement strand
GACTTACGTAGCTATGGCTATGCTCGTTTTTTGCGCCTTGACCTCCCACAAAATCTACGACCGCCTTACCCGCCATTTGAGGCTTGACACGACACTAGTAACGGGACAAACGTAAATGCCAATGAAAGGATCTAATAACAAATTCGTACTGCTTTTTTTATCGTGGGGAAGTTTCATAATTCATTATCATGTAAAGGCACAAAATGCGGAAAATGGATTCGTTCACCACCAACTCCAAGACATCGGGATGCGTGTGGGAGGTATTGACCAGTGGAAAGGCCATGACTATGCTCTGAAGGCAAAAAAAGGAGTAGAACGTGTGCTTTGGGCACCTCCTGTCCTATGAAAGTAAAAGAAAGTGAGACACAGATCCAAATGACTAAACAGTAAAATCAAAAATGTCGAATAAACGTAGTTTTACAGGTTTTTTACTCATGATATTCGTACTTTTCATGTCATGCAAAAGTAGCTACCGGGCAACGGCGTTTAAGCCGGCATCTTTTATTGATCCTGGTAACTGGAAATATGAAACAACGATCAGTGACGAATTTGATGATACGGAATTGGATACTGCAAAGTGGTACAGTACCAATCCCGGCTGGATAGGACGCGCCCCTTCTTTATTCCGGTCAAGCAATGTGGCGTTGAAAGATGGGAGGCTGGTTCTTACAGGAAAACGTGAAAATGTACCCAATGCCCCGAAAGGCTATCACACCTTTACTTCTGCCGCAGTCCAGGGTAAGCGCAAGGTGCTTTACGGTTATTTTGAGATCAAGTGCAAACCCATGAACTCGTCGCTCTCTAGTGCTTTTTGGTTATATACACAAGACTCGGTCAAGCAAGAAGAGATTGACATTTTCGAAATTTGTGGTCGTAATGATCGTGATAGATCTTACGAAACCACATACTTTGCCACCACCCATTACATAATAAAGCCACGTGACCTAAAAATAAGCGATCATGTTGCCTATAAAACAGGTTATAGATTGGCTGATACGTTCATTATTGCCGGGCTAAAATGGACCAGGGAAGAGATCACCTGGTATTTAAATGGAAAAGAGATACGCAGGCGCAAAAATGATTTTTGGCATAGCCCTGGGACCATTAACTTCGATAGCGAAGCATTTCCAGGTTGGTGGGGACTCCCTTCGGACGAAGACAATGGAGGCACATTTGAAATAGATTATTTCAGGTATTGGTCCCAAATAAAAGAAGATAGTAAAAGCTATCGCAACGATTAAGGGCCTTTCATTATGGTTAATGCCTATTATTAAAAAGTAAGTGATGGCGAATAAAAAAAGCTTCTTTAACATTTTGACCTTCATTATTTTTCATCCTTTTGCATTTGCCCAATGGGAAAGGGATACAACAGCGGATGAGCTGAATATTTTGGGAAACGAAAGCATGTCGCCCTCCAAAGATGACCTGGAAGCTGGGTATAAAACTATAACTGATCAGGTATGAAACTAGTAATAAGCTTAAGCAAAAAGATCATTAGAAAATTGGTGGTGCTGACCGTACTGGTAAATATAGCCTGTACCTCACCGCAGTACGATGTAACCGTAGAGACGTTACTACAAGAGATGCTGGACAGGGACGTTTTGGCAAAAGCGGATAAACATCCCTTCAAAACCCTGCAAGCCAGCAGTTACTCCCGAAAGGCGGTAGCCCCAGACCAGCCGGGATGGTTTGACAATGCCGATGCCAAGCAATATGTAGCCATAGACACCATCAATGGCAGGAAAGAACGCGTACTTATGGATGTGGATGGGCCCGGCGCTGTCGTACGTTTTTGGAGTACATGGCATGCACATTATTTCTCGAAAGGCACATTGCGGTTTTATTTTGACCATTCGGAAACCCCGCAGATCGAGGGCAGTATCGATGACTTGATTTCCTACAACAAGCACGTGGGTGAGCCTCTTTCCAAAAGAGTATCTGCTTTCCTGGAAGACGGAGGTATTTTCGCAGGAAACAACCTTTACTTTCCACTTCCTTTTGCCACACATTGCAAAGTCACCTACCAGCAAGCGACAGAAGCAGTAGACGATGTGCTTTATTACCAGGTCAACTATCGAAAGTACGAAGTAGGCACAAAGGTGAAAACCTATCAAAAAGGTGATTGGGAAAGTGAAAAATACAAGCCTCTCATTACCACGGTAAATGCACAATTAAACCAATTTCCCGCTGATGACCCACAAAACGAAATTATCCGTATGACTCAAAGAGTCGCACAAGGGAAATCAGCTAATATTGTTGTCAAAGGAACCAATGTCGTTAAAAAGCTCTCCGTAAAGATCAGGGCCAATAACCTTGCCCAAGCCTTGCGCTCCACCGTGATCACTATGGAATTTGATGGAAAACCAACCGTTTGGGCGCCTGTTGGCGACTTTTTTGGAACGGGCTATAAAATTTCACCCTACCGGGCTAGGTACAGCACAGTGAACGACGAAGGCGAAATGACCACTTACTTCCCCATGCCCTTTCGCGAATCGGCAAAAATAACCCTTCACAACCGTGGAGAAGAAGACATCGAGCTGGTAAAATTCGACGTACATAGCGCCCCATGGCAATGGGACGAACAAAGTTTATACTTTCACGCTAACTGGAAACTTTATGCCGACATTGAGACCAAGGAAAAAAAGGACATCAACTACATCACCATTTCCGGGAAAGGAAAATACGTAGGCGATGCCCTCACTTTATTCAATAACAGTTACGAATGGTGGGGTGAGGGTGATGAGAAAATTTATGTGGATGAAGAAAGCTTCCCTTCCCACTTTGGCACCGGTACTGAAGATTACTATGGATATGCCTGGTGCAGCGTGGTAGACTTTGACTCCCCTTTTATTGCCCAGCCTATTGGAGAGGGCAACAGGAGCCCTGGAATAAGCGTCAATAGTCGTTGGAGGATGCTGGATGTTATCCCTTTTAACAAGTCGCTCAGGTTTGATATAGAACTATGGCATTGGGGAAATACTCAAATGGATTATGCACCCACTACCTTTTGGTATGGCACCATAGAAGCCAAAGCCGCGGTGATGGAAGATGTTGCCGCCGTTCAGCTCCCTGTAAAACATTCGGACAAATTCGAGGGTGAAAGCTTTGAAGTAAAAAGGGTTACCGGCGGAGAGGTGCTTACCCAGGCCTTTCTTTCTTATGAATGGAGTGCACGAAATCACCTGTATTGGAAAGATACCCGGAAAGGAGATGAACTGGAAGCGGAGTTTTATTCCGAAAAAGAACGAAAAGGACAGCTGGATGCCATATTTACCCATGCCCCTGGTTATACCAGGGTGGATGTGTATTTGAACGACCAGCTCATTTTTGAAAGCTTGGACCTATACAATGAGGAGCTAAGCCTGGAAACGTATACTTTCCAAAATGGGCTGATAAAAAAAGGGAAGAATATCTTTAAAATAGTGATAAAGGGAACCAACCCGAAAAATCCTGGAGCCAGTGAAGTAGGCTTTGACTATTTAAAAATTATTTAAAATGAAGAAGTACGCAAAATAACTGGTGCCCGATGCAATACTCGTTTCCATCGTTCATGTCCGTGCTTTTGCGCGGAAAAAAGAAAAACAAACCTAAATAGATGAGAATAAAAGCGACACTATTATTATTGATTGCCTGCGTTACACTCCAGGTAAGATCCAATGCCCAGGAATTATGGATGCCAAGAGACTATACTTCACAACGCATTTCAAGTTATGATCGATCAGGTGGTAATGATGATGGGAACTGGGCCAATCGCATAGAGCCTGGACAAACGCGGTTGGTAGGAGAGGTAGTAGGTCCGGGTATCATCAAGCATATATGGATGACCATCGCTTCTAATGAACCGTACCATCTTAAAAAGATGGTGTTGCGAATGTATTGGGATGATGAAGATTCCCCGAGCGTAGAGGCGCCCATCGGTGATTTTTTTGGATTAGGTTTGGGCAAGTACGTAATGTATGAATCCAAATACACTTCGGTAGGTTCGCAAAAAGCCCTGAATGCGAAATTTGCAATGCCCTTCAAGAAAAAAGCGAAAATTACCATAACCAATGAAGGCGAGCAGGCGGTCAATGCCTTTTATTACAATATTGATTGGGAAAAGCATAAATCCCTGCCAGCAGAAACAATGTACTTTCATGCCCAGTACAGGCAACAAACCCCTACCGATGGTTGGACTAATGAATGGCCAAACAATTATGTGCCCAAAATCAATGATCACAAAAATGTTGACGGCATCGGCAACTATGTAATGATGGAAGCTACCGGTGCAGGGAATTACATTGGCGCAACACATAGTATCATCCAAAACCAGGGAGACTGGTGGGGCGAAGGCGATGAGATGATGTACATAGATGGAGCCAAAGACGCCCAAATAAAAGGTACGGGAGCTGAGGACTATTACCTGGGAGCCTGGTGTTATGGAGGTTGTGGTATCAATCCTTTTGGAGGAACGAAACCAACCTTTGCCTATCAAACTTACGGAAACCCACAAAATGGGGGGGATAACAAAGGTGCGGAATGGACGGTTTATCGCTTTCACGATAATTCACCCATCCCGTTTAAAAAATCGTTTAAAATGACCATAGAGCACGGACATGCTAACCACCGCTCCGATAATTATTACACAGTGGCCTATTGGTACCAAACCGAACCCCATGCAGCGTTTCCGGGATTATCACCTGTAAAAAGCCGTATTCCCTCCATATTGGAGGTAGGGGGACCATCAACGGGGAAATAAGTAGATTCAATGCAATAAATTATTATACCAGTGAAGATCAATCCATACATATCCTTCTTCCAGTGGTGCCTTCCAATGGTAGCTGCCCTTTTGGTCGGTTGCGCACAGGCACCCCGGGAAAAAGTCATCAAAAAAGTTATTTCTCACGACCATGTGACCATAATATGCAATCCTGCCAGGGGAAGTAACCCGTTTCCCGGCTGGGGTGTTTTCCCGGGAAAACAAGCCACCGTCAGGCGAATTTTTATGAACGTAACACTCGGACATCCCGATTCTATCAATATCGCGCATTGGGACTACCTGGATCCTATCCGGATCAAGCGTGTAGGAGGAGTAAAGGGAGATACATTAGACCTGGAAATTGGGAAAATGCTTACCCCTTATGGGAGTAATTTTAAAAAAGACTGGCGCTGGAATTGGCGCATTGATGTTACCGATTTTACCGGCATACTTAGGGACAGTGTAGAAATTGAGTACGATCACACGGGGTATGAAGGTGCCAATGTAGGTTGGGACCTCAGCATTAGCTTTGATCTAGAAATGGGGGATCCTGTTGCAAAACTCATTGATCATGAAGAGCTGTATGACGGGGGGTACCTTTATGGAAACCCGGATAAGCCGATAAAAGAGTCGCTGGCGCCAAAGGAGATCACGATGGATGAAAAAGCCGCTTTTGGCAGGTTGCGAGTACTGCATACCGGGCACGGGGCCGACCGTCCCAGGGGGTGCAGCGAGTTTTGCAGCCGCTGGCGTGAGATCCTGGTAGATGGAAAGACCATTGACCGCAGGGATATGTGGAAAGAATGCGCCGATAACAATCTTTACCCACAAGGAGGCACCTGGATCTTTGACAGGGCGTACTGGTGCCCCGGCGACCTGCAACATCCTGATCTCATCGATTTTCCAATTACCAAGGCTTCACATACCGTTGATTTTGAAATGGAACCCTACACGGCTACGGATAATATCCAGGCGAATGAAAAGATCAGCGCAGTGCTGTTCCAGTATGAAAAACCCTCGCAGGAGTTTGATGTTGCCATAGACCAGGTCCTTGTGCCTAACAATGCCCCGGAGTTGAACCGCTTTAACCCCTCGACTATTGAGCCAAAGGTTGTTATTAAAAACCTGGGCAGCGAAACCTTAACATCGGTGATCATCCAATACGGAACACATGGTTTTGGAGAAAAGACCTATGAATGGTCAGGTAAACTGGAGTTTTACCAGCAAGCCGTGGTTACTCTTCCGGGGGCCATCGACTTCAACTTTGGTGATAACACCTTTTATGCTGCTTTGAAAAAACCGAATGGACAAAAGGACCAGTGGCCGCCCGATAACAAAATGGAAGTGGCATTTTCATCGCCGAAGGAAATGCCCCGGCAGCTTGTAGTGACCTATAAATCCAATAATCACCCGGGGGATAATACAGTGCGTATATCGAGTGTGACCAATAAGGTGATTTATGAAAAAACACCGAACAATACCCAAGAAGATACATGGTATAAAGATACCCTGGATCTCGACCCGGGGCATTATCGCATGGTCTTGGAAGACTCGGCGCATAATGGACTGGAGTTTTGGTTTATGCCCGGACAAGGGTTTGGTTACCTTCAATTATCCGATATGAAGGGTAGGGTACTGCACCGGTTTGAAAGCGATTGTGGTATTGGCGAACAGCTGGATTTTACGGTGAAGGCTGATCCGCAAATTGATACCACCGTGGAACAAAGCCTACTTAAATTATACCCCAGGCGGATCCGTACAAAAACGCAGCTGTTTGTACAACTAGACCGACCTGCCCATGGAGAAATACATGTTTTGAAGGATGGCGAGGTACAAAAGAAGATCACCTTTGAGCAAACCAAAGATGAAATATTTGATATCGATATGTCGGCATTCGAAGATGGGCGCTATGTGATCGAACTTTTCTTAAATGGAGAATCTAAGCTGAAACAGCGAATATCAAAGCAATCGCCCCGGCGGCGCTGATCCAAGAGCGAAAAGCAGCTGGCTGTGTGGCATCGTTTTATGCAAGAATAGCCTGGGCAGAAGTATTAAGAGTCATTTTTACCTAAAAGAACACAAGGGTAAGAAGAGGTGGTTTCAATGGAAGTAAATTATGAAATTTAACAATAAATAGAATCATGAAAAAGTTAGTTATAACATGTGCCATACTAGGACTGATGGCCGCACTGGGCTGTAACGGTCCTTCCGTGAACGAAGAAGAACAGGGATTTTCGTTGGACGATATCAATAAATACTACCTAGCTGCCCCCAAAGGAGTAGAAACCCGCTGGATAAGTTCGGAAAATAAAAAAGGAGAAAAAGGCAAAGGAGGGATGACTAACAAAGGCGCTAAGGGAGATGCCTTTAGTATGATCGGTCCCGGGGACACCCTCGTGATCTTTGACCAAGAAGGTCCGGGGATCATTACCAAGATGTGGGTGGCTAATTCTTTTGGCTGGAGCGAAGAAAACCGCAGGAAAGTAAGCATTCACATGTATTGGGACGGTGAGCAGAAACCGGCGGTCTCCGTGCCTTTTACTGATTTTTTTGGCATAGGCTTAGGGTTGATGCGCCCTTTTGAAAATGCTTTTTTCTCCATGCCTGAAGGGCGCTCTTTTAATTGTGCCGTCCCCATGCCTTTCCGTAAGTCAGCGAGGGTAGAGATCGTCAATGAATCAAGTAAGTTCCTGATGTTCTATTACAAGATCAATATGGTAAAAGTACCAAAGCTCGATGATGACGCGATGTATTTCCACGCATTTTGGGATCGTGATACCGCCACTACGAAAGGGGTCGATTATACGATCCTTCCCAGGGTAGAGGGCAGGGGCAGGTATTTAGGCACCAATATTGGCGTAATTGGCAATGAAAAATACCGGGGCACCTGGTTTGGTGAAGGAGAGGTGAAAATATACCTCGACGGAGACGATCCATTCCCCACCCTCGTGGGTACCGGGACAGAGGACTATATTGGTACCGGTTGGGGACAGGGTGAATTTGCGAACAAGATACAGGGCAGCACCGTTTCCAATAAAGCACATGATGTATATACATTTTATCGTTTTCATACATATGACCCGGTATATTTTCATAAAGACTGTAAAGTCACTATCCAGCAGATAGGTAATTCAACCAAAGAAAGGATCATAGAGATGAATGAACGGGGCGCAGGCATTACCCCGGTCTGGTCTTATGTAGAACCCAAGGGCTATAATGCTGCGCAACGCTACCTGGACATGGAGGATCCTCCCGCAGTCACTGATGAAGAATTTCCGGGAGGCGTCTCTACCAATTTTTACCGAAGTGATGACGTCTCCGCCACAGCCTACTTCTACCTGGGTAAGCCTTCTTCTTCACTTCCCGGTTTGCCGCCTTTGGAAATACGTACAAAGCATATCAAAGAAAAAGTGTATGATAAGATCTAATAAAAAGTAAACAAGATCCTTTTGTGATTCTTTGAACTTTAGGGGCTTGGTGGCAGGGAAAGCTTCGCCACTAAGCTCAAGTGCACTAAGGTTCACCAAGCTTACTAGCCAAAACTACCATGGGTAACATCAAAGTGATAAACGATGATCGCGTCGAGGTCAAAAATAAAGATCATGTCTCATTCACTGGAAATTAACCGGGTAACGAGAATCCAGGAAGCCTAATGACGGATTTCCCCTTTTCTAAGGAGGGCCGCATGCATTTGAAAGCCCTAAGGGTCAAATTGTCCCATAGCGCGTTGCTGCTGTTTCCTTGGAAATAGAAATTATGGATGATTGCCAGTTAAACGCCATATGTTTAAAGGAACTCAGGTCATACCCAACACCCCCCAGGGTATGCTTTCCAGCTAAACGGGCTCCTTTTTTACTGTGGAGATGCCAGGTTGTAGGAAACCGGGAACGTAATAAGATTTTATTGCGTGATCAATTTAGACCCTGTTTTCTATACGCTAAGGACTTACGGCTCAATACTCACGACTCAATACTATGGACGGAATCATACTACAGGTCGATTTTTTACAGTTAACTAATTGATTATTAAAAAGTTGATCCTGATGAAGTCGTACTATGGCATGGGCTGATATTGTCAAAATAGTGTCACAGATTGAAATATTTTAATTAGTGATCCTTGTTGCCTCGTTATAAATTTATTCCTGCGCAATATCCTGTGGAAGAGCTTGGTAAAGCTGAAGATTTAATAATCAATAATTATCTATTCATTGAATAAAGTCATGTATCCAATAGTAATGAAAATAATTTCCCTCGTCTTGACCTGCTTTTTAACGAATGCAGTTGCCTGGGGCCAGGGACAAAGTACCATAAAGATTGAACCCGGGGATTCGGGGGAGGAAATCGTTCGTAAGGCAGCCTGGGTGGTGCCTACGATTAATCAATACGCCTATAAAAAACTGGAATACAATTGTTTTGTCCATTTTGGGCCAAACACATTTACCAGGAATGAATGGGGCAGCGGCATGGAAGACCCCAAAACATTTGACCTTCAAGACCTGGACACCGACCAATGGTGCCGGGCCATGAAAGATGCCGGTATGAAGTTAGTAGTATTTACGGCCAAGCATCACGATGGCTTTGTCCTTTGGCAATCACGCTACACCCGGCACGGGGTTATGTCGTCCCCGTTCAGGGATGGAAAGGGCGATGTGCTGAAAGACCTGGCAGCGTCTTGTAGGAAGTATGGGATCAAACTGGGGGTGTACCTTTCCCCCGCTGATCTATACCAGATAGAACACCCCCAGGGGCTATATGGCAACCTTAGTGAATACACGGAGCGGGTAATTCCCAGGCCAGTGGAAGGGAGACCGTTTGCTAACAAGACTACCTTTACGTTCAACGTGGATGACTATAACGAATATTTTTTGAACCAATTATTCGAGCTACTTACAGAGTATGGCCCCATCCACGAGGTGTGGTTTGACGGGGCCCACCCCAAGCGCAAAGGGGGACAAAAATACAATTACCTGGCGTGGAAGAAATTGATCCGTACCCTTGCCCCCGAGGCAGTGATCTTCGGAAAGGAAGATGTCCGCTGGTGTGGTAACGAATCCGGGGGGACCCGCGTGTCCGAATGGGATGTTATCCCTTTTACAGAAGATCCGGGGCAAGCCAATCATTTTCCTGATATTCATGGAGATCCCGGGAAGCGTGAGAGCCTGGCCGGGGCCAAATACCTTCACTATTTTCCGGCAGAAACCAACACTTCCATCCGGGAAGGCTGGTTTTACCGCGACGAGGAGACCCAACGCGTGCGTAATGCCGATGACGTATTCGATATTTACGAACGTTCCGTAGGGGGCAATTCTACCTTTTTGTTGAACATTCCACCCAATCGAGAAGGTAGGTTTCCCGAAGAAGATGTCACCGTGCTCCGGGAAGTTGGAAAAAGGATCACGGAAACTTATGGCACGGACCTTTTAGCCGGGGCACAGGGCGATAAGGCCCTGCTGGACGACGATGAAGACACCTACCTGCTAGGTGAAGAGGGCAAAGGCACCTATGTCATCACCCTTCCACAGCCCATTACCCTCAACCGTTTCCTGCTGCAGGAAGCCATCAAAACGCAAGGTCAGCGTATCGAAAAACATGTGTTGGAAGCCTCGGTGGATAACCGGTGGCAGAGAATAGCTCAAGGGACTACAGTCGGTTACAAAAAGATACTCCGCTTTCCAGCGGTTACTACCCGTAAGCTGAGGTTACGCATTTTGGAAGCCCGTACGCGGCCTTCGCTGTCGAAGGTTTCGGCACATTATTATAAGCTGCGCCCACCCAGGCTAGCGGTTAGTCGCAGCCTGGAAGGGCAGGTGACCATCCAACCCGTAAAAGATAATTTTAACTGGAAGCTGATCGGTATAGATTACCAGCAGAACCTGGGAAATGCTGCCGAGATACGCTATACCATCGATGGTACGACACCAACCAAAAAATCATCACTTTACTCCGGGGCCTTTTTCCATACTTCCGGGGTAGTGAAGGCGAGGGCTTTTGAGAAAGACCTGGCCGGCGGCATAGTGGAGCGTGAATTTGGTATGACCAGGAAAGACTGGACCGTAAAGGCCAGCAGCACCGGTAGTGAAAAATACAAGGCTCATAACGCCATTGATGGTGATGTTTCCTCTTTTTGGCATTCTGATGAAAACCAAGCCACACCTACGCTCACCATTGATCTTAAGCAACGGGTGGAATTGAAAGGGCTTATTTATACTCCACCGGCAAACTTCAAGGAAGGACTGATAGAGCAGGGAGCAATAAAAGTGAGCCGCAATGGCAAGTCATGGAAAGAGGTGCAAATCTTTGACCTGGGTAACCTGGTCAATGACCCCACACCGAGAACGGTAAAGTTTGATAAAGCTGTCAAAGCCCGGTACGTCCAGGTCACTGCTCTTAGGGGGGCAGGAGGGAGCACCTCCGCTTCCGTTGCAGAGATAGAATTGTTGGTAAAAAAATGACCCGGAACACCGGTAAAGTGATATACGAATGGTAAATCTAAACTAAATGGATCGCATAGATATAAAATTGATAAGCATGGTGATATTCCTGCTTAGCACCCTTCAAATAACTTATGCACAGCCTTATGAGCCCACCTGGGAGTCATTGGACAGGCGTCCGGTCCCTTCGTGGTTTGAAGATGCTAAATTCGGCATCTTCATTCATTGGGGCCCCTATTCCGTACCGGCCTGGTCGCCCAAAGGTACTTATTCCGAATGGTACCAGTACTGGATGCAGAGCAAATCACTTTTTGGCAACGGCAACTTCAAAGGAGACGAGGTATACCAATATCATCGTAAAACCTATGGTGACCATTTTGATTATTATGAGTTTGGGGATCAATTCAAAGCAGACCTCTATGATCCAGCAGAATGGGCATCGCTTTTCAAGGATGCCGGGGCGAAATACGTTGTACTTACTTCCAAGCATCACGACGGTTTTACCTTATGGCCCAATGAACAAGCCAATGATAGGGGATTTGCCTGGAACAGTATGGAAGTGGGAGCTAAAAGAGACCTGGTGGGAGATTATGTAAAGGCCATGAGAAGTTCAGGGCTGAAAGCAGGATTGTACTACTCCCTGTACGAATGGTACCACCCCTGGTGGCAAACCGATAAGCAGCGTTTTGTGGATGAGCACTACCTTCCACAGGTAAAAGACCTCGTACAAAAATACCAGCCGGATATCCTATGGACCGACGGGGAATGGGATATGGAAGCGGAAAAATGGAGATCCATGGAATTCCTGGCCTGGCTCTACAACGAATCAGCGGCAAAAGACAACATTTTGGTCAATGACCGCTGGGGTAAAGGCATTCGCCAAAAGCATGGAGGTTATTATACGACCGAATATGAGGCCGGAAAAACGTACGACAAGCCCTGGGAAGAATGCCGGGGCATGGGCTTCTCCTTTGGGTATAACCAAAATGAAGATGCCCCCGATTATAACAGTACCCGCTCCCTGGTCCTTTTGCTGGTAGATGTGGTAAGCGGAGGCGGCAATTTATTGTTAGACATAGGCCCTGACGCGAGGGGAAGTATCCCCCCGGTGATGCAGCAACGCCTTTTGGAAATGGGGCAGTGGCTGGAGGTCAACGGAGAGGCTATCTATGGCACCAGGAAATGGAAAGAAGCCGCCCAATGGTCAGCGGGAGATCGTAAGATCGACCATGCCGGCGGATACCTGGGGGGAGATTACATCTTAAAGCAAACCGTTGATCCCGCCCCGGGCAAAGCTGTAAAAGAATTATTCTTTACTTCAAAAGGGGATGATCTTTACGCCATTTCTCCCAGGTACCCCAAAGAAAAGCTGGTGATCAAAGGTGTGAAACCCTCTAAAAAGACAAGAATCACCCTTTTAGGGCATGACGGCGAGTTGCCGTATACCCGGGAAGGGAACAACCTTGTGATCACTGTACCGGCACTTACGTACGATGAACTGCCCTGCTATCATGCGTGGAGCTTTAAGATAACAGCAGTTAAATAAGCATTATTGAACGCAAGGTTGTGGGATCATCGACAAGTTATAAAAAATGCGAACGAAAAATTCACGTGGCAGTCATTGAACCTTTATTGAAGAAAAAAATTTTCTAACCTTATGCGATGAATAGAGCTAGCATCATTTTTCACAGATCCATACTATCATTCCTGGTCATCTTTGCCGCCTGTGCCCGGGATAAACAACCTTTTATGAGAACAAAGCCACTGGACCAGGACTGGCAGTTTGTACAGGCTGGTGAAGAACAATGGAGAACGGCCAGGGTACCAGGTACAGTCCATACCGACCTGCTACGACATGAGTTGATAAAAGATCCCTTTTACCGGCTCAATGAGCACCAGGTACAGTGGGTGGATAAAAAAGACTGGGTCTATAAAACCGAATTTTCCCTGGACCCGGATATTTTGAATAAAGATCGTATCGTATTGCGTTTTGAGGGCTTGGATACCTATGCAGATGTATATGTGAATCACCAAAAAATACTGGAAGCTGACAATATGTTCAGGGGCTGGGAAGTGAATGCTAAGGAACATTTGACTGCCGGGCCCAATGAACTTAAAATTTACTTTCATTCCCCAATAAAGGTTGGGTTGGAAAAATACGATAACTACCCGCATGTAGTACACTCTTCTGCCAATGACCTGGCGGAGATCGGCCAGGTACCGGGGAACAAATGGGTGAGCCCACATGTAAGAAAAGCCCATAGTCATTTTGGGTGGGACTGGGGTCCGAGACTGGTCACCAGCGGCATTTGGCAGCCGGTTTACCTGGCAGCATGGGATGTCGTGCGTATTACTGATCTCAGGGTAGTTCAGCAAAAGTTAAAGGAACAAAAAGCCGTTCTTACCGCCGAAGTAGAAATTGATGCGGTAGAAGCGGTCCGGGCAGCGCTCAGTGTGAGAGTGAATGGAAAGGAGGTGAGGTCACAACCCGTGGCCCTCGATGCCGGGAAGAAGCTTTACAGCCTGGACTTTGAGATCGCAAACCCGGAACTATGGTGGAGCAACGGGCTGGGAGAAGCTTACCTTTATGATATCGAGGCAGTTGTTGAAACCCCGGAAGGGACTGCAGCGCGAGATGCCAGGATAGGATTACGCACTCTGGAAGTAGTGCGGGAAAAAGACGAGCAAGGAACCTCCTTTTACCTTAAGCTCAACGGCCACCCCGTGTTTATGAAAGGGGCTAACTACATTCCCGCCGATGCATTTCTCGACCGGGTGACCCCGGAGAAATATGAGAAGATCATACGTACAGCCAAAGAAAGCAACTTCAACATGCTGCGGGTGTGGGGAGGTGGCATTTATGAGAAAGACCTGTTTTATGACCTTTGTGATCAATACGGTATCCTGGTCTGGCAGGACTTTATGTTTGCCTGTAATATGTACCCCGGCCATCCTGGGTTCCTGGAAAGCGTAAAGCAAGAGGCCGAGTACAATATCAAAAGGCTTCGGAACCATCCCTCGCTGGCGCTGTGGTGTGGCAACAATGAAGTGCTGGCTGCTTGGCTTTCCTGGGGGTGGAGTAAGGAAGTGGAAAAGGAAGACCCGGATGGGGCTAAAGCGCAATGGAAAGCTTATAAGGATATATTCCTGGATATCTTGCCAAAAGCGGTGGCAGAACATGATCCCGGCCGGTTTTACTGGGCATCCAGCCCGCAGTCAGGAGATACCCTCAAGGTGGACTACATCAATGGTGACGAGCATTACTGGGGAGTATGGTGGGGAAAAGAACCCTTTTCCAGCTATCATACCAAAATAGCCCGTTTTATGTCTGAGTACGGCTTCCAGTCTTTTCCCGAATGGCGTACGGTACAGCAGTATACCCAGGAAGGGGATTGGGATATCTATTCCGAGGTGATGCAGTCACACCAGCGCTCTTCGATCGGCAATGGTACCATTGAGCTTTATATGCTCCGTCATTACCGCAAGCCTAAAGACTTTCAGTCGTTCCTGTATGTGGGGCAGGTGCTACAGGCTGAAGGGATGAAGCAGGGAATGGAAGGCCACCGCATAGCCATGCCTTACAATATGGGCAGCCTATACTGGCAGATCAACGACTGCTGGCCTGTGGCTTCCTGGTCAAGCACGGATTATTATGCCCGGTGGAAAGCCATGCAGTATTTTTCAAAAAAAGCCTTTGCCGAAGTATTGGTCGCTCCCCGGGTAGAAGGTGACAGTGTCATGATCTACTGCGTCTCCGATCGCTTGCGATCATTTAAGGGCAACATGAAAATAATGCTGCTGGATTTGAAGGGTACGGTTTTATCTTCTGATACACTGGAACTTGACGTGAAAGAGAACTCAAGTGAGCAGGTATTTTCCCAGTCGAAGGAAGCTTTGTTGAAGGGGAAAGCGGCCGGTGAAGTAATGATGAGGGTCATCTTGGAGGAAGATGGAGAACCTATTGCTTCCAATCAGCTTTACTTCACCCCAGTCAAAGAAATAGTACTACCTTCGCCTACGATCAAAAGTAAGGTAGAAAAAACGGCACAGGATTATGCTATTACGCTGGAAACCGACGTGCTCGCAAAAAATGTATGGCTTTCTTATGAAGGGCACCAGGACGGCTTTTTCTCCGATAACTATTTTGACCTGTTCCCGGGAGAAGAGGTGACGGTCAGGCTTACCCATGCTGACGAGGTCGGTGACTTGGAAGGTAAGCTGGTCATCAGGACCCTTGCGGATACCTACTAGGAGGTGGAGGTAACAGGGTAGCTTAAACGGATTTTTTGAACCCGGTAGCGCAAGGTAAAATAGACCAGCGCGGAGTTTGGATAAAATTAAAGGTGATAGCAATGATCAATGGCTTTGACCTGGGGCCTATGACCGTTAGCACGAGCTATTGGGCTAGCCACATCAATTTTACAAACAGAAAGACCAAAACTACGGACCTTTACATGCCCTGGCGGGGCCAAAAGATAATTATTCTATGCCAATTGAAGGGTATTTGCAGTAAAACGAAATTTCTAGGCGCTTGCGGGGGTTTTTGCTATTTGGAAGAAGACTTCTAAGAGCGTCTTTTAAGTACTATAAGTAATAACATGTTAATGGTAAGCACATGAAAAAATACACCATACTTTTCGCAGCAGCTTATGCTTTGCTGTTCTCATGCTCCCCAAAAAAAGAACTACAACTAGGTACTATAGCTATTATTCCCAAGCCCGCTGAATTAACGGTAGGTGAGGGGTACTTTGAGGTCAGCCCCACCACTACTGTTTCAGCAGAAAATGAAGCACAAGCAGCCATTGCCCGTCGGTTTTTTGATCAGTTCGAAGCTACACCAGGCTGGAGACCTACGGTTTCTACTTCCGGTACAGGTGATATCCAGCTGATCAATGAGCCAGGCTTAGCAGAAGAAAGCTATACTCTTGATGTGACTACCGATCACGTGAAAATCAGGTCCTCTTCCGAAGCAGGTTTTTTCTATGCTTTCCAGTCGCTAAAACAACTCCTGCCCAGCGCCTTTTATACTGGCGGAAAACAAGCTAATGTGACCTGGGGAATACCCGTTGTAACGGTTAAAGATGCCCCGGCATTTGGCTGGAGAGGTTATATGCTGGACGTATCCCGTCACTTTTTCGGGCCGGAACAGGTTAAAGAGGTGATCGATTTCATGGCAGAGTTGAAGCTTAACCGTTTTCATTGGCACTTGGCCGATGACCAGGGCTGGCGGCTTGAGATAAAGAGTTATCCTAAACTCACCGAGGTCGGTGCATGGCGTATGGACTATAATACTACGGATGAAACGGTTTCCAACTGGTTTGGAAGGCCCGTGCAGCAGCTTGGTGAAAAACCTACCTACGGGGGTTTTTATACCCAGCAAGAAGTAAAGGAGATCATAGCCTATGCAAAAGAGCGATGTATAGAGGTGATCCCGGAAATTGATATGCCGGGTCATGCGCAGGCTACCATAGCCGCCTATCCCGGGATCGGTTGTGTAAATGCCGCGCCTTACGTAGCAACGGGAGGTGTGACAGGTAATAATACCTACAACCCTGGTAAAGAAGAGACCTTTGTATTCGCAGAAAAGATGCTCAATGAGGTGATGGACCTTTTTCCATTCCGGTATGTGCACATAGGAGGTGATGAATGTAACAAAAGTCAGTGGCGGGTAGATCCCGACGCCCAGCGCAGGATCCGTGAAGAAGGACTGGAAAATGAAGAGGAACTGCAAAGCTATTTCATCAAACGTATTGAAAAGATCATCAATGCGCGCGACAGGATCATGATCGGCTGGGATGAGATCCTGGAAGGGGGCCTTGCTCCCAATGCCGTCGTCATGAGCTGGCGTGGTGAAGAAGGGGGCATCACCTCTGCCAAAGCCGGCCACGAGGTGATCATGACGCCTAATAACTACTGCTACATAGACCTGAAGCAGGGACATGATGACCTGGAGCCTAACCTGGGCTACTCGCAGCTCCTCCTCTCTACGGCTTACAGCTACCAGGTGATCCCTTCCGGGCTTACCCCCGAGGAAGGGAAGCGCATCAAAGGGATACAGGCCAATATGTGGACCGAGTCTATCAGCGACTGGGGAAAGCTTACCTATATGACTTTCCCACGGCTTTATGCGATTGCGGAAAATGCATGGACCGCACAGGATGATAAAGATTGGGATGACTTTACGGACCGTTTGTATGTCCAGTTTGACCGGCTGGACGCCCGGGGAGTTCGGTACGCGGTAAGTGCTTTTAGTCCATGGATAGACCACCAGGGCAATGGAGAAACCATCGAGGTGAGGATGAAAACAGAGGCCAGGGACCTGGACATTTATTATACCCTGGATGGTAGCACACCAACGCTGCAATCCACGAAATACGAAGGACCGTTTATCCTGGAGAAAAGTGCTGAAGTAAATGCCCGTGCGTTTAGGGATACCCTTGCTGTAGGATACGTGTCGACGCTGACCTTCCCGGTACATAAAGCCGCAGGGGCTATGGTCACGGCTAACCTCAATGACAACCTGCAAAACCTTCCCGTACTGACAGACCTTAGCTATGGTCAGCTCAATAGTGGCGATCCCGCGTACCAAAAACTTCCCTATGAAGTGGAGCTGATGCTTACGTTTGATTCGCCTAAGCGTGTGAAAGAGGTGAAATTCAACGCCTTGCGATTTACCATCTCCGGAATATATCCTCCTGTACATATTGTTTTATCTGGTTCAAAGGACGGGCAAAATTTTACAGTATTAAGTGACCTGGACAGGAAAGAGGTCTCTCATACCCAGGGGAGGAACAAAATCGATCATACGATCTCTTTTGAAGAAATGGAAGTTAAGGCCCTAAAACTAAAATTACGCGCTCCGTACCCCATTCCTGGGGGACATCACCAGGCCGGGGGAGAAAGCTCGATCATGATGGACGAACTGATCGTGAACTGAACGATTAGGAAGCCGGGTTGATACTCCGCTATGAACCTCATCGCTTACCATATGGGGTACAGGATGAGTAGGTTTGCGGGCATTGGAAGGTTCTCGATCAGTCGGCAATAGGCAAAGGGCAGTAGACAAAAATATAAAGGGTTGCCGATTGCCCTTTGCCAACTGCCGACTTTAAAAACGAGATTGGTAAAAATAGCTAACCGTCCAATTACACTTAACTTAATACTAGTGCTCACCTAGTGCGCATTTAGCGTAGCGTAATGTGTCCTTATCGAGGCAATAGGATTTGTAATCCGGGCGTTTTCGTTTGTGCCCCATGATCCTATAAAAGTGTCTCTTTGAAAATTAGCTTCGGTAGGAGAACATTCAATTTTGGCAAATTAGGCTTGTATTTCAAATTGTTTCGGGTAATGCCAGCCTTCAAATGAGCCGTTTAAGCGGGATTTTGTGGTTCTAAGCCCGGATTTCATTTTCTTTTGCCTGCCCATGCCATAGACATCCCTTCGGGGAAAGAAAGCGAAACAAAAGAACAAGGCGCCAGCGACAAAGCCCATTTTCCCCTCGAAACGCGCTATCCAGCCGCTATAGGCCGCTTATGCGCAGGCCTCAAATGTGCCCACACTGTTCCTGTATGCTCCCCTCCATGCGCCATTTGGATTTTCAATGATCCCAAATACATTGGTGTAAAGGAAAGGCAGGTGATCTCGTGGATTGGAACCGTCTACCTGTTACTTTACGCTTTCTATGATTTATCAATTCTTTCCTAGGCATGGGATTTAATGAAACCGGATCTTTACGTCTTTATCTTCAATACTGTAGTTGAAATTGACCGAGTAGCTCATCTGCTCGAGGACCCGTTCCAGGCTTTCATCCTTATGAAATCCCGAATACCGGGCACTGGGAAGACCAGCGGAAGCAGGCGTTATCTTCACATCGTACCACTTTTCCAGTTTTTGGAAAACACTGCCCAGGCTATCTTCATCGAAATACAAAATGCCGTCTTTCCACCCCACGGCCCGGTTATAGTCGAAGGGGCGGAGCACTAATTCCTCCCCGGTCACCACCGCCTGCTCCCCGGGGTGGATGAGTTTTGACTCCCACCCGGTAGATACCCTTACCAGCCCCTCTACCA
>JANQLQ010000115.1 GCA_028280565.1 Fulvivirga sp. | reverse complement strand
ATCGCTTTCTTATGAAACCGAGAAGCTTGTATTAAGAGCCTCGCTGAACTTTGCCAGCGATTATATCGACGAGCTGGGAGGAGATGCCTTTAATGATCGTTACTACGACAGGCAGACGTTCCTGGATCTCAATGGCTCTTATGCCTTTACACCACAATTCCGCTTTTTCTTTGAAGTGAATAATCTTACGAATCAGCCCTTGCGGTTTTACCAAGGCACGGAGGAGCAGACCATGCAGATCGAGTTTTATGATGTACGATTTAATGCAGGTCTGAAATTCGATCTATTTGAAAATTAAAACTTTAATGAATGAATGGAACGCTGCCGGGATTATGCCGGCAGCGTTTTTTATATGCTTATGAAAGTTCTACATTATCTTATATTCACAGGGCTGGCCTTCGCTTGTGTACCCGGTAATAAAGAGGCCACAAAAGAAACCGCCGCCCCTGTAAACTCACCCTCAGTAACCATCAAACCTAAAAAGGTAACTCAAAAGGTGGCAAATGATACGGATGACCCTGCCATTTGGATCAACAGGCAGGATCCTGCCAAAAGTCTGATCATTGGCACGGATAAAGGCAATGAGGAGGGGATAGGTGCTCTTTATGTTTTTGATCTTAACGGAAAGATCGTTGATAGCGTGAATAACATTCAGCGGCCTAATAACGTGGACATTGCCTATGATTTTGGCTTGGGAAACGAACGTGTAGACATTGCCGTATGCACCGAACGATATACGCATAGCATCCGTGTATTCCGATTACCATCCATGACACCTATAGACAATGGGGGTATCCCGGTTTTTGTCGGGGATACGCTTCGGTCACCTATGGGAGTTGCGCTTTTCACAGAACCTGCTAGCAATACGTTCTATGCTATCGTGGGTCGTAAGTATGGCCCAAAGGACGGGTACCTATGGCAATACGAATTGTATAGCGAAAGCGGTGCAGTACGGGCAAAGTTGGTAAGGAAATTCGGCAAGTTCAGCGGGGTGAAAGAGATTGAAGCCATAGCCATAGATAGCGAACTAGGCTATGTCTACTATTCCGATGAGAATGTAGGTGTTAGAAAATATTATGCTCATCCTGATAGCAGCAATACGGAATTAGCTCTTTTTGCCACGGAAGGTTTTACCGATGACCATGAGGGTATATCCATTTTCAAAAAAGACAACACGAGTGGTTATATACTAGTATCCGACCAGCAAGCCAACAAATTTCATATTTACCCACGTGAGGGCACAGGAGGAAATGTACACCAGCACCCAAGGTTAAAAACTGTCCTCCTTTCCACCCTTGATAGCGATGGAAGTGAAGTTACCAGTGCTGCGCTAAACGATACGTTTACCCGTGGGCTGTTCGTGGCCATGTCTGATGACGGTACCTTTCATTATTATCATTGGCAAGACATAGCCGGCGAAGATTTGAAATAACTAACGATCAATAAAACTCTTTTCCCTCTTATGAAAACATACTCTTGGGGACTTGGCTTGGTGCTGTACGCTTGAAAAGCTACGTCTTTGTGCCTGTCTTTGTAAGAGGGAGTTTTTCATCTTGATTGTAGTGTTCGTTGGAGACCCGCATTACAAATGCTAGCTTCAGTGCCCGGTATTGCTCAATAGGTACGCGTTGCAAACGCGTACCAGTTTAGGGTATTTCTCTTGTTGCAAAAAGTGATGTAGTGTATCAACCCCCTGGAGAGGTCTATAAAACAAGGATCAAGGGAAGCCGGCCGGACAGCCCATGTACACTTATACCATCCGACCGACCGTCACCCTTAATGCAGTCCTGTATCTTTTCCGGCGGTATCATCGAAATAGACGTAACTATCTTCTTCCGGGTCAAACCTGCATTTTTTGCCGATTTCTTCCAGTGCTTGGAGGTAGTTAAAGATATGTCTGCGTGTCACCCCGGTGGTTTCGGCTAGTTCTTTGGCTGAGCCGGTCTTCTTTTCCCGGATCAGCTTATCGATCACGAAACCTCGCTGAAGTATGTTTTTTAAAGCCATTGGAATACAAACAATTTAAGACATGAATGATATTAGATTACGGTTTTAACCCCATGAGATACACCTACCATGTTTCTCACCAGCGAGTAAGCTTGATCATCGCATCGTTCCTTTCTTCTGAACGGAATTTCCTTGTAACCGGTAGTTCGCGTTCCCATACTCAATTCGGGCTGTTAAACAATGAGAGGAATCTCCTGAAATCTTTCTCCGTGTGGGGTCGCCGAGTGGTAGTACTGGCCAACGAGGCTTCCAATTTTGTTAAAAATTCGGTTTTGTCCGGTGCGCTCAGCGAAAACTCCAGTGGATGCAGGTTAGTGACCATCCCACTATGGGTATGGTATACTATAGAACTAGGGAGGTCTTTTTTTTGGTTAGGGTCCATAAACAATAATCTAGCTGAATTGAACAATATATGGGTTTATTTCAATGCTTTATCGGCTAAAAGAACAAGCCTTAAAGTGATCATGTACAGCACAACGACCGTGCCGTAAAGATGTTGGTCTCGTCTAATGGAATATCAATACTAGTTACTCGCCAATTCGTGGCCAGCAGGGTATTATAAATAGCAAGCAATTGGGAAACTGTAATGTGCGGATGTCGACAGACCAAGTCATACATATTCACGATGATATAATCATGCTGCATGCTCCTTTCTTTAGTCAAAAGGTCATGTTGTATGCGATCACACACCTTGAGTAGTTCCATTAAATGAAACAATCTTTTATTCCCCATGGCATCCTATTATCTTTAAATGAACTTTAACCCAGTTTCCTATTTAATTTGTATAACAAGTTGATATTACAATTATAGTTGTAATTTTATGCAAAAGAAAGAAATATCTGATAAAGCTTTAATAAGATCGTATTTGAAGGAGAAGGGGATAAGCCGTCTTTCTTTTTGCACCCGAATAGGAGTATCCAGGAGCTTCTTAGATGGGGAATCGAGTATCACGGGCGACAACCTGCGCAGGATACTCCGCCACCCGGATTATGAAGATTTCAATTTAGACGCGTTTATCCGGCAAGATGAGAATAATATGGTGAAGAAAATGGATGCGTTGCCGGACTCTTTGGCTAACCAACAGTTTGTACTGGACACGGTTAGGCTGATCACAGAACTTAAAATGTCGGATAAGATCGAGCAGGAGGAAGCTGTAAGACTTTTGGAATGTGCTGATAAAACGATCGAGTTGCTGTCCTCCTTATCTGAAAACTATCAAGAGTTATACAAAAATTATCAAAAGCTTTACGTACTGGCAGAGAGATCTGCCAATACTAAGAAGGGTTCGTAAGGCCGGGCTTAATGGTTAATTCCTTGAGTACTTTTCGCCACTTTTGGATACGCCTTTTACGCTCGTAAAGATAAAAAAGAAGCCCTGAAAAAATGACTAAACCCAGTGCGAGGAAGATCATAAAGTTGATCACCCGGCGGTCACGCTGTTGCTGGGCATTAAGAAGTTCATTTTTGCGATGCAGGTTGGCAGCGGCTACTTGGTAGTGCGCGTTGGCGTCTACTAGCTTGTCCTTGAACTCTACTACTTCGTCGGTGAAATCATAGATCACTTTGCTACAGGCTTCTGATTCTGCAGGATTAAACGTCCGGCAGTAGTCATATAATCTTTTAATACTTTGGGTATAATCAAAATCGAAAGCTTCCGTATCGATATATTCGATGCCTTTTTCGTACATTATTATTGCCGAGTCGGTCATGTTCAAATGTTCGTAGGTAGTTGCTAGGTTAAAATAGATGTCGGCCATCGTCTTTGAGCTGTAACTACCTGTTTGTGCTTGTTCAAGAGCAGAGAGAATAAGTGGTTTAGCTTTTTTAAATGAATTTTGTTTTATGTAAACATATCCCAAGCTGTATTTTTTAGTTATTTCAGCTTGATTTTTATCTTTTCCTTCTTCACTGAATGATTCTACGGCTTTAGAATAATAATAGTCAGCAGTGTCATAAACCTCTCCACTAATCGCTACAATATACCCAATGGATAGGTAACATTTACTTACCATCATTTCATCATGCTGATTTTGAAATTGAGGGATAAGATCAGAATAGAGTTTTCTTGCCTCTTGATAAGAACCCATAAGCTGTAAAGATCTTGCCATTTGATATCGCAATATCAATTCATTCATTGTATCTCCATTTTGCTGTGCAAGCTCAATACCTAAATTATAAAATTGCCCTGCTTCCTCATAAAATCCGCCTTTGGTATAAATACCTCCGACATTAATTAGCGTAGAAATTTGTCTCTCTATGTTTTTTGCTCTACGATAATGTTCCTCGGCTAGGAAATAGTTTTTCAAGCTTTCATAATAAGCTCGTTTGTATTGTTGATAGAAGGCTATCAAAAAATAGGCTTTACCCATCAATTCGTCATCTTTCAATCCTTGTGCAACCTCTAATGAACGTTTTGCCAATGGAACAGATCCTAACTTGTTCGCCGAATCATAAAGTTGCTGAAATTCATCGGATGCCTTTAAAGAGGACGTCAAACAAAAAAGAAAGAATAGACAAGCTCGGGGTTTAAAGAACATTGCTGAGAAATTGGGATCTAAAAGAGTTCTGAACTAAATATTCAAAATGTACACAGGGTATTTATAGGCAATAAAATTTATTTCGAATCAGTTTTTTGTGAAACGAGGCTTAATGGTCAACTCTTTGAGCACCTTTCGCCATTTTTCTATCCGCCTTTTACGCTCGTAAAGATAGAACACGAGTCCTGAAAAAATAACAAGTCCAAGGGCTAGGAAGATCATGAGATTAATCAACTCGCGATTATTTTGTCGTTGGGTATAAAGCAGCTCATTTTCACGATGGTAGTTGGCTGCTCTTACTTGATAGTGGACGTTGGCCTCTACCAGCTTGTCTTTAAACTCTACTACTTCGTCGGTGAAATCATAGATCACTTTGCTGCAAGCTTTTGATTCTGCAGGATCAAATTTCTTGCAATAATCGTAGAGAAGTTTAGCGTTCCACACATAATTGAAGTCGAAATCTTCTACATCAATGTAGTCAAGTACTTGTTTGTACATCATAATTGCAGAATCTGTCACACCCAAATATTCATAAGCATCTCCTAAATTCGAGTAAATATCGACCATCATTTCCGGGTCATAAGTGCTTTCATTTGCCTGCGCCAACGCAGATAATAGTGATTTTTTGGCGCTTTTGTATTCACCATTTTTATTGTTTATATAAGCAAGGCGATATTTTTTCTTTATTTCGGCAACGGATTGGTCTTTACTATTTGTTCTGTAAGCTTCAATAGCCTTTGTATAGAAAAAATTGGCAGTGTCATAACCTAAACCAATTACGGAAACGATATAGCCCATTTCTAAATAGCACTGGCTCATTAAATGTTCCTTTTTCAGCTTTATCAGCGTTGGCATAAGGCTTTGATACATATTGGTGGCAGAATCATATTCTTCATTCATCCTATACGTCTTGGCGAGTTGATAACGAAGCGACAACTCACGATCAATATCTTTTTCACGTTTGGCGAGAACTATCCCTTCTTGGTAGAAATCCATTGCCTCTTTAAGAAATCCGCCTTTAGCATAAAGATTTCCAATACCATGTAAAGTGTCCATATACCGCTTATGGTTTCCCGCTTTACCGTAATATTCAAGTGCAGAAAAATAATTGTTCAGACTTTCATAGTACATCCGTTGGTTTTTTTGGTAGTAGGCTATTAAAAAGTACGCTCTTGCGATCAGTTCATCATTTTCTAAACTTTTAGCGGATTTTAGCGAAAGTTCAGCGAGTGGGATCGATTTATGCTTTTTAGCAGAATCGTATAATTGCTGGAATTCATCAGAGGCTTCCACATTGTGAATTAGCGCTAAAAGCAACAACATGAAAGTAAGTGGGAATTTGACAGACATGATGGGATTATGAACGTTAATGGAATGGGTATGAAGATGTTGTTTTTATGCGTAAGGTATTCGCAGATCGTATTTAACTTGACGAATCATGCTCTATGAAGATCTAGTATTCTAACATGGGTCCAATGATCAACTCTTCTAACACCTTTCGCCAATTTTTTGTCCACCTTTCTGCGTTCATAAAGAAGAAGATGAGCCCGGAAAGAATCACCATGCCAAAAACCTAACAAAGAGCATGGGCTGTAAAGCGACAAAAGAATAAAATATGGGAGTAGTTTATGGTGTAACACGGTATGTAAAATTAGAAAACGGTCCATAAAAAGTGATCTTTTTCTAATAATAATATAGCAACAATGGTATAGTCACATATCCGAATTGAAGTTTTGAATGGACTCCTCGCTTGGTGTCATCCCGATCTTACCATAAAACTTCACCACCCAGAACTTATCTACAAGATCCGTTATAAGCAGCAAGAAAGTGTATTTACAAAGGTGAGATAAGGCCAAGTTAAGGATAACCCGTAATCCCTGGTTTTATAGTAAGTGAGTTTAAGGCCTTGCGCCATTTCTCTATGCGTTTTCTTCGTTCGTAGAAGTAATAGATAAACCCAATTAGCATTATTAAGCCCAAACTCGCATACAGTATGGCGTTAATAATCATACGATTGCGTTGCTGGGCATAAATTAGTTCTGTTTCATGTTTGTAGTTAGCCGCTGCAACTTGATAGCGATGACTGGCTTCTTGTAGATCTGACTTAAGTTTGGAAAGTTGGTCAGCAAACTGAAATATAATTTCACCATATTTATTTGAACGCGCTATATCCAGTTTACTGTAATAATCACGTAAATACTTAGCGCGATGAAGGTATTTTTTTTTGAATTCTTTTAGATGAGATGAATCCATTGCTTTTTCATAGTAAGCGGCAGCAGAATCTAAATTTCCAGTTTCTCGATATATATCTCCCAGGTTATCATAAACATCAATAACGATTCTTCGATAGTCTTTGTCTTCTAATGGCTGGTTTAGCACAGACAGCAGTAAATCCTTCGCTTCAGCAAAAGAATTATTTTGGATTTTCATATATGCCAAGCTATACATTTTGGTCAATTCAGTGAGCCTTTTCGCTTTTACATCTGTTTTGTAGGCGTTAACCGCCTGTGTGTAAAAGTAGTTGGCAGAATCGTACTCTTCCCCAATTTTAGCGGTAATGTAACCAAGCTCTAAGTAACATTGACTAACAAAGTGGTCATTGTCAATCGCTTTAAACATGGGTATTAAGTCCATGTACACATTTTTTGCCTCGGGGAATTTCCCCGTCAGCCTATAGGCCCTTGCGATTTGATAACGAAGTGTAAGTTCCCGTTTTTTGTTTCCAGCCACCTGGGCCAGGGCGATGCCGTCTTGATAAAAACTTACCGCCTTATCAAAAAAGCCAACTTGGATATATATTATTCCTATATTGGTTAATACACCTATTTGTTTATCTAGGTTTTTTACACTCCGATAATGCTCAAAAGCCCTAAAATAATTATCCAAGCTTTTGTAGTACATAAATTGATGTTTTTGATAAAAGGCTAACAAAAAGTAGCTCTTAGCAATTAGGGCATCATCTTGCAAACTCTTAGCAGATTCTAATGCAAGTTCAGCAATCGGAACAGACTTGAATTTCTTTGCGGAATCATACAAACCCTGGAAATCGTTTAGCCCACTTGCGGTATAAATTATAAATATTTCAAAATATAATAGAAATGTAAAGCGAAGTATAAGTTTATTTGATACCATATTTAAATAAAATTAAAAAAGGTCACTTAAAAAAGTGAACCTTTTTTAAAAATATTACATTGGCGTAAAAACAATTATTCTGGCCCGTCTTCGAGATCACTTCCGCTTCCGGGATCTCCAAACCCCGTGTTTAACGTATGTTCAGACATATCATCGGGCTCACTCACTAACTCACAAGAAGATACAGCCAAAAGCATACAACTCGCTAAAACATAGAACATTACTCTTTTCATAACATTTAAAAATTTAAAGGTGAAAAATGATTTTGGGTCGAAATTAATGGCTTTCTGAACTGGGGAACACTGAATTTACAGTTCATCCTTTGGCATGTAATGTTTTGCTAAAACTTGGAAAAAACGAACGTTTATTTGTGCTTTAATAAGGCTATCGCTTTACCTTGGTTCATTTTTTTTGCTGTTGATATATTGAAGTAAGGTGTGGCTGGATATAAGAAGAATACAGGAAAAAATTGCATGTTATGCTGGTTGTCAAACATAGGTAGGAATTGGAGCCGAGATGAAAATCTTTGAATAGCTCCTGTCGTCGCTGGCTAAGTGGTAGGACACTTTTACACGGCATTGGAGATGAATAATGATGATCACGAAAAGATCAAGACCTCATCCCCAGGTCAACTGCTATTGTTCTCCGCTAAAATGGCTTAATTCCCGGGGCCTTTAACTTGGTCTGAGATTCACTAAAGAGTTTCCGGCTTAAGAATGGGACGCGCGGAAGATACTTGCAACGGGATGGCTTATTCACAATCCCCTTTTCCATGGTGGTGAGCTCGAAAACGCGATGCTGCCCAGGAGCCAAATCAGCTCTCTCTCACGATCAAACTCTCAGCAAACTCTCTCAAAACAGATCTTTTCTGTAAAGGAGCGTCTACCTTCTTCAAAGCACTGAAGCCGGCGTTGAAATAATCGTTCATTTTCTGCTCGGCCAGGGCCTTGATATCCAATTGGTCGTAGAGTTTTGTGACGGCGGCTACTTTTTCTTCACCATCAAAATCGTGGGCACAAAGCCACTGGTTTAGCTCTTGTTGTTGTTGAGTATTGGCAAGTTCTTGGGCTTTGATCAAGAGGAATGTTTTCTTGTTGGCTATAATGTCACCCCCTACCTGTTTGCCAAATTTTTCTTTATCCGCGTAAACATCGAGCAGGTCATCCTTGAGCTGAAAACCCATACCAATGTTCACGCCGAAGCTGTACAGTGATTTTTGGTTAACCTTATTGGCACCCGCAAGGAGTGCCCCCATGCGGAGGCTGGTCCCTAAGAGTACAGCCGTTTTTAAACGGATCATATCCAGGTATTCCGTTTCGCTCACCGACTCACGGCACTCGAAGAGCATATCCATTTGCTGACCTTCACACACTTCCGAAGCACATTTGTTAAAGAGCTTAAGGCTAGCCTGCAGGTATTTTTCATCCGTTTCAAGCATGAGGTCATAGGCCTTTACCAGCATCACGTCACCGGAAAGAATGGCGGTATTCTTATTCCATTTTTCATGGACGGTGGGCTGGCCACGGCGCAGGGGCGCTTCATCCATAATATCATCATGCATCAAGGTAAAGTTGTGGAAGACCTCCATGGCCAGGGCTTGCCGGATTATTTTTTCCGGTTTGTTCTTATAAAGTGAATAGGCAATAAGTGTGAGCAGCGGCCTAAGTCGTTTGCCTCCCAATGCCATAATGTATTGTATGGGTTCATAAAGCTCTACAGGGTCAGTGCCGTATTCTTGCTCTTTGATCTCACTGGCAATTAGCTCTTTAAGTAGATCGAGTTTTCTTGTCATAGGGTACGTATTCTTTATCCTCCTACGCTTTACCTAGCCGGGGAGTATTGATTTTTTGATGATTTCCAGTTACACAATTTCTTCAACAAATTCGAGGTCAATTGTTCTACGGTCGATGTCAGTATTTTTTACGCGAACAGCTACTTTATCCCCCAAAGTATACATCTTTTTATTATGACGGCCGATCACGCGGTAATTTTCGTCGTCAAATTCATAGAAATCATCCTTTAGATCTGCCATACGGACCATTCCCTCACATTTGGTCTCTACGATCTCAACAAAAATGCCCCACTCTGTCACCCCGGAGATCACTCCTTCAAACACTTTATCCTCCACGCCCTGCATAAATTCTACCTGTTTGTATTTAATACTCGCGCGTTCGGCATCTGCTGCCCGTTTTTCCCGGTCGGAGGAGTGCTCGCATTTATCCTCATAATCTTCTTTATCCACGGAGTTGCGCCCATCGAGATAATGCTGCAAAAGGCGGTGAACCATCATGTCCGGGTAGCGGCGAATAGGAGAGGTAAAATGGGTGTAGTGGGGAAAGGAAAGACCAAAATGACCGATAGCTTCCGTAGTATACTTTGCCTTAGCCATAGCACGAATGGCCAGCTGCTGTAATACATTCTCTTCCGGGCGGCCTTCGATCTTGTCCATAAGCTCGTTCAGTGAACCAGATATGGAAGCATCATCCACTTTTATGTCGTGTCCAAAGCGCCGTGCAAAAGTAGCAAAGGTAGCTACCTTTTCAGGGTCGGGATAATCATGGGTACGATAAACAAAGGTATTTTTATCTTTCCCCTTTTTCATGTCATAAATAAAGGTGGCCACCTGCTTGTTTGCCAGCAACATAAATTCTTCGATCAGCTTATGGGCATCTTTACGTACTTTGGGTATCACCCCTAATGGTTTGCCATTCTCATCCAGTTTAAAACGTACCTCGGTCGTTTCGAAGTTTACCGCCCCCTTACGGAATCTTTGCTTACGCATTTGTAAGGCAAGCTCATTTAGAATTTTTAGTGTTTCGGCAAAATCTCCCTCCCCGCTTTCGATCCGCTGCTGTGCCTCTTCATAAGTGAACCGGTGATCTGAGTGGATGATCGTGCGGCCGAACCATTGCTGGATAATTTTAGCCTCTCGATCCATCTCGAAAACGGCAGAAAATGTGAACTTATCTTCCTTTGGCCGCAAGGAGCACAGCTCGTTGGAAAGGCGCTCCGGCAGCATCGGCACGGTACGATCTACCAAGTACACTGAAGTCGCCCTGGTGTAGCCTTCTTTTTCTACTTCCGAACCGGGTTTTACATAGTGTGTAACATCTGCAATGTGTACGCCTACCTCGTAGTGACCGTTTTCGAGTGAACGGAACGACAAAGCATCGTCAAAGTCCTTAGCATCTTCCGGGTCGATGGTAAACGTGAGGATCTCCCTGAAATCCCTTCTTTTGGCAATTTCGGTCTTGGTAAAGCCCGGCCTGATCTTCTTGGCAGCTTCTAATACATGTGCGGGAAATTCAAACGGCAGATCAAACTCCGCCATGATCGAGTGGATCTCCGCTTCGTTATCCCCGGCTTTGCCCAATACCTTTACCACTTCGCCCTCCGGGCTTTTATCATGCGCCGGCCATTGGCTGATTTTAATGATCACTTTATCATTGTGGGCAGCGCCCATGGTTTTATCCAGTGGCACAAATATATCCTGGTAGATCTTGCGATTGTCCGCGACGACAAAGGCGAAACGCGGTGAGAACTCGATACGGCCTACCAGTTCCGTGCGACCTCTTTCCACGATCTCAAAAACCTTCCCTTCGGGATGTTTTCCGTGTTTTGAAAAGGCTATACTTACCTTTACCGTGTCGCCATCGACAGCATTTTTAAGGTCACGCGTCTTGACATAGATGTCTTGCTCAGAATCACTGGAAACGATGTAGCCAAATCTTGGATTGACGTGATCTACTTTGCCCACTACTACTTCGGGCTCCCTAACACTTTTATACGCTCCGTGGCTAAGCGCGGCAATCTTACCTTCGCGCTCCAGCTGGGCTAATACGTACGGGACCTCCCGGTTATAATCTTTTCTCTTGAAGCCCAGCTTGCGGATCACCTGCTTGGAGGTGTATGCACTATGGATATTGGCATTCAGTAGGGAGGTGATCCTTGATCGTAACTTTTCGGCAATACCCTTTGACTTGCTAGGCTTTGTCTTTTTTCTCTTTTTACTCATTCAAATACAAAGATGCAATTATTATAGATCGTTTGTTGAAATAGGGGTTTATTAAATTGTTAGTCCTAAAAAGTCGGCAGTTGGCAAATGAATTGATCATTTAGAGATTTGATTATTTCTTAGGCTAAATATTTATAACGTACAAGTTCTAAGCATAACAAAAGAGCCCAGATAAGCGATAAGAATATTTTTGCCAACTGCTTCTTGCCAACGGCCGACTACAACGTATAGACTTATTACTTCATATCACTAGTTGGGATCTGTATACACTATTTTCAACTCTTTATAAGAGATGCTTTTAAGCTTTAAATAGACCTGCGCGGTGACAATCACATCTTCTACGCAGTAATCGGCAATTTCTTTCAGCTGGTTTTTTTCATAATAGGCGGTGTTTACCATGCTGCCATCCATCCCGGTTTTACTAGAGTCGATATCAAAGATGGTTGCCAGCAACTCTAAAGAGGTGTAGTGTTTGTAATCCCCAAATTTCCAAAGGTCCATGGTATCCAGGTGATTTACTTCCCATGGCTTTTTCCCGGCCAAGTCCAGTGCCGGGGGCAGGGGAATACCATTCACCAGCATCCGCCGGCTTAGGTACGGGAAATCAAACTCCCTCCCGTTATGGGCGCATAAGACCAGGTCATCTTTGTTGATCTTCTCCAAAAGCTCACTGAAACGAACGAGCAGCTCTTTTTCATTATCGTAATAAAGGGCCTTGGTGCGAAAGGTGAGGGTATTGTCTTCAGTAGTGAAATAGCCTAGCCCTAAGGTGACGATCTTCCCGAATTCTGCATAAATGCCGGCACGCTGTACAAACAACTCTTCGTCGGTCATATCGTTATCACGTTTGATAAATGCTGCCTTCCTGGCCCATTGGGTTTTGAGGCGTTCGCTTAGTTCATCGTAGTTATAGGTGATCCCTACCGTTTCAATGTCAAGAAATAAGATATTTTGCAGACCTTTACTCATAAGAATAGAAAGTGATGGATGATTGAAGCTAAAATAGTGGAATTCTTTTCAACAACTAGCGCACCTGAAACCTAATGTTATCCTTTAAGCATGAAGTATTCCTCGAAGTATCCACCTCTCTGAGCTTTTCAAAAGCTGCGGAAGTGCTTTTCATTTCCCAGCCGGCGGTCAGTAAACACATTAAATCACTGGAAGAGTTTTACAAAGTAAGTTTGTTTGAGCGCAAGGGTTCTACGGTACAACTCACTGCTGCGGGCAATATTTTGCGCGGTCATCTCCTCAAAGGACAGGCGATTAAAAAACAACTCGACTACGAGATCAGCACGCAAGCCAATGAATACCGTGCCCGTGGAGAGTTAAACATAGGGGCAAGCACAACGGTGGCGCTTTATATTTTGCCACCGATCTTGGCTGCCTTTCGTTATGCCTTTGATAATGTAGACATCCGTTTGATGAACAGGAACTCTGAAAGCATCCTTAGCGCGCTTGTGGAACATAAGATCGACCTGGGCATTGTGGAAGGTAAAACCAAGATCTCTTCCATTCATTACAATCACTTTATCACGGACGAGGTGGTGCTGGTGTGCTCTTCCACCAGTGAATTGGCAAAACGCCAAAAAGTCACCTTGGACGAACTACGTTCGTTGCCGCTAGCGCTTAGGGAGCGAGGGTCCGGAACACTGGCGGTGGTACAGCAGGCCTTAGGATATCACCACGTTGGCCTTTCTGATCTGAATGTGCGCATACGCTTGGGAGGCACTGAGGCATTAAAAAATTTTATCTTGGCCGATAAACTTAGGGGAACCCTAGGCTTTTTGCCTATGAAATCAGTGGCCAAACAGCTAAAGAGCGGGGAACTGACCCGCATTTTTATTGAAAACTTTAGTGTAAGCCGGGACTTTTATTTCATTCAACGCCACGGATCGGAAGACGAAGGCATGAACAAGGCTTTTATTCGTTTCGCTGCCAATCATTATAACTAAAAGTTATAAGGTATAACAAAATACGATTGGACAGTTTATATTGAATCGGTAGCTTCACCACTAAATACAACCACTACTATCCATGAAGTTAGCCGAAGCCCCCGTTTCGCATCTATCTCATTTTGAGTGTTCCAATTGCCGCCAGGTAGTGGAGCGTGAGACGCTACCGTCCTATTGCGAAGATTGTCATTCCCCATTGTTGGCTCGTTATGGTTTTTTAACCGGTATTGATAAAGCTAACTTCCATATTGCAGAGCAGGGCATGTGGCGCTATTTCCGGTTATTGCCTTTGTCGAAGCGGGAGGACATTGTTAGTCTTGGAGAGGGCTTGACCCCTGTGATCCCCTTGCAGAGGCTTGGAAGCAAGCTAGGGATTGAGAATTTGTTTGTAAAAGACGAAGCCTTAAATCCCACAGGCTCATTTAAAGCCAGGGGGCTAAGCATGGCCGTGTCTATGATCAAGCAATCCGGCAAAACACATTGCGTGGTACCTACCGCGGGTAATGCCGGGGGCGCATTAAGCGCCTACTGTGCTAAAGCGGGGATCAAAGCTACGGTAGTAATGCCAAGGCATACACCCGAGGTTTTCAAAAAGGAATGTCAATATTTTGGAGCTGAGCTGGTACTGGCCGATGGCTTGATCGATACCTGTGGAAAGATCGCGCAGGAGCTAAAGAAAGAGCATGGGTATGCGGATGTATCCACTATGAAAGAGCCTTTTCGTCTAGAAGGTAAAAAGACCATGGGGTTTGAAATAGCGGAACAATTCGAGGGACAATTGCCGGACGCCATTGTGTATCCCTGTGGAGGAGGTACGGGTTTAGTAGGGATATGGAAAGCATTTTTAGAGTGGAGGGAGATGGGCTGGTTAGAGGGTCCCTTGCCCAAAATGATTGCCGTGCAGGCGGCTAATTGTGCCCCGATCGTCCATGCCTTCCACAGCCAGCACGGCGATCCTGCCTTAGGCCCCTCTATTGCCAACGGGCTAGCCGTACCCAAACCTTTTGCTAAGGATCTTATTCTCGATATTTTAAAAACCTCCAAGGGATCTGCATTGGCTGTTGATGATCAGCAGATGATCGAAGGCGTAAAAATGCTGGCAAAATACGAGGGGTTGTTCGTGGCTCCCGAGGGCGGAGCGCTCTTGATGTCACTGGAAAAACTATTGGAACAGGGTGTGATCAAGCGTGAAGATAAGGTGTTGCTGATCAATACGGGATCAGCCTATAAATACTTAGAGAATATCCCTTAACGCAGGCCTACGGGATGGTCAAAACTTCAGCTAATGTGAGTTTCGGGTTTAATGGACGGGTAGTCCATTGTTTAACCACTGGGAAAACGGAGGGAACCGTAGAGGGCCACGGAGATCACCTTATATCTCCTGCTGTTAAGAGCTGATTTGCAATACGCGGCAGGGCATCATTAAAAATTCAAGTGGCGTATGGAGGGGAGACGTCCAGGAACAGCGCGGCCCATTTGAGGCCTGTGGGTAAGCGGCCTATAGCGGCTAGATAGCGCATTTCGAGGGGAAAATGGGCTTTGTTGCTGGCACCCTTTTCTTTTGTTTCGTTTTCTTTTGGGCGCCCAAAAGAAAATGAAAACTGGGTTTAGAACCACAAAATCCCACTTAAACTGCTTGTTTCCAAACCGGCATAACCCGAAATACTTTAAAAATATAGCTGAACTTGTCAAAATTGAACGTTTTACTATCAAAGCTAATTTTCAAGGACGTTCAGCAGCAAAACAAGTTGTTTTGGAGTGCTTTATTAACCCAACTCACGTTGAGCTAAACTGCATAGGCCACAGCATGAATGCAAAGATGTGAGCACACCGGGTTAGGAATGTAAAATTCCTTCCATTTCCAGTTCTTTAATATAAATTAGATTATCGGCAGAAATGGACTCCGGCACGAACACATACTTCCTATCAAAGATCTCTCTCCCGATATAATAGCTCACCCAATATTCATTATACAAGTGAAAGATCTCGGGCTGGATGGGCTCTATCAAGGCGGTGCTTTGTGCTTCTACTGTTTCTAAAAAATGCCTCAGCGTGGAGGTTTTTTGTGTTTCGCCATTATGCTCACCGTAGCCTTTAGAGGTAACCAAGGTATTTTCAATGTTCACGTCGTTTTTATTGATCAGGTGTACGCTCCATTCCTCTTCGTCATGTTCGTTTGTTTTTTTGGCTACGGCCACCGTCACATTCTTTACCTTGGGTATATCAATGTCCTTTCTCATGTCAAGATGTTCATTTCAAATGCACTGGCAATATTTTGTTTCAGCAGGTCTTTAACTTCCTGCAGGTCTTGTTTGCGTCCCAGTTCCTTTTCCATAGAAGTTACCGCTTTATCTTCAATACCACAGGGGACGATATAGTCAAAATAATCCATGTGCGTGTTTACATTCAGCGCTAACCCGTGCATGGTCACCCATCGGCTGGATTTCACGCCAAACGCGCAGATCTTCCTAGCGTTTTCTAGGTCCTCATAGTCCAGCCATACGCCGGTAAGACCTGGAATACGCCCCGGGTTCAGTCCATATTCTTTTAAGGTTTGGATCACAGCCTCCTCTAATAGCCTCAGGTACTTGTGTATGTCAGTAAAAAAATTATCCAAATCTAGCACAGGGTAGCTTACAATTTGTCCCGGGCCATGATAGGTAATATCACCCCCACGATTTATTTTATAATATGAAATATTCTTAGACTCAAGCTCTTGCTTGTCTATTAAAAGATGGTCTTCAGATCCACTCTTACCTAATGTAAATACGTGGGGATGTTCGCAAAAAAGTAGGTAGTTAGGCGTGATCTGCTGTTGTTCATTGTCATGTTTCCGGTTTTCTATCTTTAACTCCACAATGCCGTTAAACAGCTCTTGCTGGTAATCCCACGCCAGTTTGTAGTCCACCTTACCTAAGTCTATCAATTTAACCGTTTTGTTGAGATAGTTGTTCACGTATTTGCCTAAATTACACGCCTATAAAAGAGATTTAACGCCGTCATACGGCTCATTGCCCGGGAAAGCGCACCCTCAAAATATACATAGAGGTCTTAAAAATGTAAAGCCCTAATTTTGGGAGTAGCACGCCTGGAAAATGGCTCGCTCGTATCACTTTACAAATATCCACATTACACACTGAAAAGAGTAGGGGGTGACGTTACAAAAACAAGATAAGCCAGCAATTGGCAAAAAAGGGGAAGACATCGCCGCCAGGCATCTTTTAGCGACGGACTACCAAGTCGTCGAGAGGAATTGGCGCTATAAAAGATCGGAAATTGACCTCATCGCCAAAAAAGAGGGTGTCCTTGTTTTTGTTGAAGTCAAAACCAAGAGTTATGTTGCCTATGGTCACCCGGAGGAGTCAGTAGATCAGAAAAAGGCGAATAAAATAATGGAAGGAGCCGAAGAATACATCTACAAGGCCAATTGGCATGGTGACATACGCTTCGACGTGATCGCTATCCACTTAGAAGGAAATGGATACAAGCTTTTTCATTTTGAAGACGCTTTTGGCTAGTATCGAATAAATGACGTACCGGGTACAGGATAAGTAGGTTGGAGGTATTGGAAGGTTCTCGATCAGTAGGCAAAGGGCAATAGTCAAAAAATATAGGGTTGCCGACTGCTTCTTGCCAACTGCCGACTTTGAGAACGGGATTTAAAAAAACAGCTAACCGTACAATTACACTTAACTCAACTTTAGGTACCTAATACTCACTTATCTTTTCTGGTAGATCAATTTTCCTTTCCGGTTCCATTCTTTCCAAGTGAACGGCCTGTACTCATCATCATGTGGGTCTTTCGAATAGCGTACTACCTTTTTTCTCCTTCCTGTGGCATAGTACTCTACCCAGTCTCCTACAGGTTCATCCCAGTGGAATTCACCCTCTACAGCCTTCCGGCCGTTATTATGAAAATAATAGTAGTAGCCCTCTTTTTCACCATATTCTATAGGAATGATCTCTTTCATTTTTTTTCGGCTCTTATCATAGTAGCTGACCAGTGATTCCTTCGGCCATCCCTTGTAGTACTTGGCTTTATCCAACAATAGATCATTTTTGTCATACGTCATCCAGCGCCCATGCTTAGTACCCTTGTAAAAAATGCCTTCTTCCAGCACCTGGTTGTTTCGCATTTTTTTATAAGGGCCATGTAAGATCGCACCGAACTTAGGATCTATTTTGCCTCCCTTTCGTATTTCCTGGCGCCTATAATCCAGCCAGTAGACATCGCGAACGAAGGTCTCGGGTAATTCAAATTCCTTAAGCACGTAAAATAGCTCGAACGTGGTTTTTTCGCCTATCCCCTTCCTGGTAAATCTTTTCTTCGTTTTCAGCCCGTAAAATACCTTCTTTTTACGTTTTTTCTCTTCAGGTACATACAGCTCGTCTTTGTCCTCATTCTCGCCAAAATCCAGCGTTACCGGGGAGGTGACCGAAAAAAGATCCGACCCTTCGTCGGCGCCCTCTTGCGCCATTAATGAAAAGGAATACAAACAAGCTACAAGTGATAATGTAAAAACTCTTGCTCGCATAATTGTACGACACATTTAATGATAAAACGTAGGTTGCAGTGGGTTTAGTTTATCCGCTCAATACAAAGATCAATAATTTTACAAAACTGTTCCAAATATCACGACATCAATTGCCCCGGTACTTATTTGTAACCTGGACTCGATAACTATGTACCCGTTTGATGTTGCCTAGGACAGATTTGGCGAGTAAGCTTAGTGAACCTTAGTGCATTTGTGGCTTGGTGGCGAAGATTCCCCGGCCACCAAGCCACGAAAGCTCAAAGAATCACAAAGGGTCTTCTTTACGATTTAATCCAACCCTGTTTTTATGTCGAACCTACCTGACGCTTTTGTAAAGCGTGCCCATCTTCAACACATTCGGTCGTAAATCGCTTTCCATCTTGCGCATTTGTAATGCGCTTCGAAATATTTACACTAACCGCCAAACACGCCAGGGAGGGTTAGGCAGGCGTTACTTTGAGCATTGGTCGTAAACGACAACGCCCGGATTACAATCCTATGGCTACGATAAGTACGTAGTACCCTACACTAAATGCGCACTAGGGGGGAAGATATTGATCCATGTATAAGGGCGAATGATATGACGTACACTGTAGTGTTAACGATAAGCATCACCATAATTTAATCACATAGGTAGGTGCTGTCGAGTTTTTAGCCTTCATTGATATCCATCTAATAAGAAACGTACGAGTAGGGTAGGGAAAAAATCATTGGCTTTTTAAACCATTTTATTCTTGTTTCGTAATACCTAAGAGTCCAATGTATAGAAGAATTATGCATAACCCCGAGTTACTAAAAGGAACTTTACAAACGATTATCTTAAAGCTGCTGGAAGATCATGGGCGTATGTATGGGTATGAGATCACCCAAAAAGTAAAGGAATTGTCTGCAGGCAAGCTGGTGCTTACCGAAGGAGCTTTATATCCTACCTTGCATAAGCTGGAAGCCGAAGGGCTACTGGTGACGGAAAGAGAATCATTCGGAAAACGGGTGAGAAAATATTACAAGCTTACAGAAACAGGAAGATCATCCGTATTGACGAAGGTAAATGAATTCGAAGCTTTTATTCGTACCATGTTCCATGTATTGCAAATACAGCCTCAATTGTGATGGATTTGACCGAAGAACACATTAATTATATCATTCGTGATATTCACTTTCGGGGTATAGCGGATGAAGAACTCGGCGATGAACTTGTGGATCATGTCTGCTCACTGGTCGAAGAGCGGATGAAGAAAGGGGAACGGTTCATAGAGGCCTACGACAGCGTAATCAAGTCCTTTGGAAGTGATAAAGGCATTCACCAACTACAGCAAAACTCAATAGAATTTAGCAATAACAACACAAAACTCATGTTTAAGAACAATTTAAAAATAGCCTTTAGGAATTTGTCCCGCTATAGGTTTTACACCTTGATCAATGTTACGGGACTGGCTGTGGGTATAGCCTGCTGCCTTTTGATCGTCATGTTCGTTAATGATGAGCTTGGATATGATCGCTATCATGAAAAAAGCAGTTCGATCTACCGGATCACGCGGTATGCTCTTTTTAATGAGCAAGAATTCCATTTCCCGGTAAATCCTGCCCCCCTGGCCGAAACTGTGGTCAACGAGATCCCGGAAGTTGAGTATGCCGTCCGTTTCCGTGGCCAGGGTAGCTACTTGGTTTCCACGAAAGAGGACCCCGAAACGTTTAAGGAGAAGTATATAATTTTTTCAGATAAAGATTTTTTCAAGGTGTTTTCCGTACCCTTGCTTGCCGGTAACCCGGCAACAGCACTGGCAGAGCCGCAAAGTGTAGCCATCAGCGCCAGCACCGCCAAGAAATACTTTGGAGAAAAGGACCCTTTACACCAAACGCTATTGTTCAACGGTGAGGACGAATACAATGTAACCGCAGTTTTTGAAGATATGCCTGCCCAAGGCCATATTAAATTTGATTTCCTGCTTTCCATGGGATCGCTGGAAGAAAGCAAGAGTACCATGTGGCTGAGCAACAATTTTTACACGTACCTATTATTGAAAGAAGGTACGGATAGTAAAGTAGTTGAGCAGAAGCTCAACCGGTTGGCCGAAAAATACGTGGTGCCGCAGATGGTGGAGATGATCGGTAAGACCGTTGAAGAATTTGAAGCTGCAGGCAACAAATTGGTCTTTCATTTACAACCTTTAACGGATATCTATCTTAAATCTGCCTTTTCTTTTGATATCGGTATTAACAGTGATATCACTTATGTGTACCTGTTTACTGCCATAGCATTGTTCATTTTAATCATCGCCTGCATTAACTTTATGAACCTGTCCACGGCAAGATCTGCGAACAGGGCTAAAGAGGTAGGTGTGCGAAAAGCGCTGGGTTCATTCCGGTCCCATTTGATCCGGCAGTTTTTGATAGAATCTATTTTACTGAGCATCATGGCTTTTGTGCTGGCCATAGTATTGGCCAATACTGCACTACCCTTTTTTAACAGCTTTTCGGGGAAGTCATTAGAAATACCTTACGAAAGTCCCATGTTTTACGTGATCATTTTATCCAGTGTTTTGGCCATCGGTACTTTAGCTGGTATTTATCCCGCTTTTTTCCTGAGCTCATTTAAACCTGCCAATGTACTCAAGGGTAAATCCACAAGGGGTTTCGGGGGCTCTGTCTTAAGGAAAGGGCTGGTGGTATTCCAGTTTTTTATTAGCATTTTGCTTATGATCGGTACGGTGGCGGTTTACCAACAGCTTAGGTTCATCCAAAACAAAAAGTTAGGGTTTGAGAAAGAACAAGTGATCATGGTCAGCGATGCCTACATGCTGGGGGAACAACTTCGTGCTTTCAAAGAAGAGTTGCGGCAATTGCCACAAATAGCCTCCGTATCTGCTTCAAGCTATATCCCCATCAGCGGATACAATCGCAGTGATATGACCTATTGGAAAGAAGGCAAGGGGCCCACGCAAGACAATATGATCAATATGCAAAGCTGGGTAGTCGATCATGATTACGTAAAAACCATGGGAATGGAGCTCATCCATGGCCGCAATTTTGAAAGGGATATAGCCTCTGACTCCACGGCAGTAATCTTGAATGAGTCTGCGTTTAAAGCCCATGGATTACGCTGGGGTGAAAATAACGTAATAAAAACCTTTGCCTACGACTTTAGACGCGGCCAGGTGATCCCGGACGAATACTGGACCTACCGGGTGATCGGCGTGATCGAAGACTTCCATTTTGAATCTATGAAACTCGAAATCGGCTCCTTGGGACTCATGCTGGGCAAAAATGCCGGGGTGGTCTCCGTTAGGATCAACAGCGACAGCTTTGAGCAAGCCTTGACCAGCATAGAAGGGAAATGGGATAAATTTGCGCCACACCTTTCTTTCAACTACCGGTTTTTGGATGACGAATTTGGCAATATGTACCGTGCGGAATCGCGACTGGCGGGTATATTCTCCCTATTCGCAGGACTGGCCATTTTTATAGGTTGCCTGGGATTGTTTGCATTGGCGGCCTTTATGGCAGAACAGCGCACGAAAGAAATTGGCATCCGTAAAGTATTAGGGGCTTCGGTAGGGGGTATTGTTTTACTCCTGTCGAAAGAGTTCGGCAAATTGATCATTGTATCGTTTTTAGTCTCCGCCCCATTAGCATGGTGGTCCATACGTGAATGGCTGGCAAATTATAGCTACAGTGTAGACTTGGGTTTGGGGGTTTACTTTTACGCGGGGCTGACGGCATTGGTAATTGCCTGGCTTACCATAGGCTTTCAAGCAGTCAGGGCCGCTAAATCAGATCCTGTTCAATCGCTGAGAAGTGAATAAAGTAGCTTAAAAGGAGCGGGTTGCAGGCTCTGCAACCGCTCTTATGACCGCTGCGCTTGACCTAAGACCTAACCCCGGCTAAAAGCATGTATAGCCGCAAGCTTTGATTTTTGCTATTCTTTTTAGATAAACATACGGGCGGACCGGGAGGTATCCGTGCCAATATAGAACAAGCGAATACTTTCGGTAAAAGGGGCGCCGCTTAATCTAACATCGACCCAGGATAAGAAAATCAAAAGTCCTCAAACCGATAAATTATTGTCATCGCGAATAAGTACATTTTTGTAAACCTCAGCTCGGTTTAAAATCATCGTAGCCTAGGTTTAACATGAGGTTTAGCATAATTTCACAAGCTTTAAACTGGGGAGTAGCTCCCGTTCTACGGCACAGCAGATCCCGGCTCTCCCCATGAGCCTCCCACAGCCACCGGCGCAGAATGACGTTCATTTTTTAATCGAGTCCAGGTTGTAAAAATGCTTGAAGTTGGGATGACAAAATAAAAAACGGGTCGTCTTGGCGAGGCTGGCGGTGAGGGTGCTGGGGGCTACGAAGCCATCCCCACAACAGGTGAGTCAGCTACACTGCCTACGAGCGTTAATAGTCGGGGGATCGCTTCACACAAACCCATGAACCCGCCCGCTGGGTTCGCGATGACGAAAAATGATAGTTTTTTAAGCTTGTTATACCCAAAAATGGATTTTGTAAAATTTTGATTTTCATCCCTTTGAAAAAGTATGTCATAGGTAGGCTGGCGATGCCCGTGCAGGGGCTACGAAGTCATCCCCTCCACGATATATACCGCATGGACTTTGTGCTACTGCTTCTCGAGCAGGGGATGGCTTCACCGCTAGCCCTACAAACCAGCCTGGGTTCGCAATGACGAAAAACGATAATGGGCGCCAGTTGAAATGCAGGACAGTTAACGGTTTGACCAAAGTTGCTAACAACTGGATTTAATTTTCTGCCAAAAATTAAAAGAAATTATAAGTTGGGATACTAATCCACTAACACCAAGGTCCCAAAAATACCCGCATCGATCCAGCCCCTATTTTTATCTTCTCCTTCGATTACTTCTGATCCAATGAAATTTTCCCGTTCAGCGCTGGCGTCGTTATCGCAATAGGCTAAGGCAAAGCCCATTCGCTTATTCCTTTGTAAATAAATAGGTTGATTTTTTTTACCATCCTCATAATCATCACGATATACATGGATCGCCATTTCCCAAATAGACGTATTTTTCTTTTGTAAACGTTTTACTTGGATATGATCATTGTAAAGACGGGGTTTTCCGTCGGGAGCAAGGTCTACCACGTTATAATTCAAGGCCACGTGATAGGCAAAAGCATTATGGCTGTATTGATGATCTCCCCCGGAGTTATCTTCATCGATAAAAACTTCTACGCAGTCATCGTCCCACCATGCCTTTAACGGGTCCGGGGTTTTATCGAGCAGCACGTCATCTTTGATCTCTACCAGCAGGTACAGTGCATCCTTTGACCAGCTAAGCTTATATCTCCCGGAAAAATCTTTTTTTGAATATTCCTCTCCCAGCCAGCGTTGGTCCAAGTCATACCATTCGGCGTCGACCCAGCAGTCGTCATCACGCCGCCCGTCGATCAATGGGATCAGGGTGGCCTTTTTTACTTGCGTAACCCGTTGATTCGTTTTTTGACTGTAGGAATAACATGCTAATGTGATCAATACTGTCAATAGACCATACTTCATACTGCTTCATGTTTTAAAGTTGCACCCTCTTGTTGTTTTTCTTCTTTAAACGATAGGCTGAATAGCACGAGTACCACGGCGGCAAAACCCGCCGGGTATAGCCACACACTTTTCCATTCATGGCCATCCCCGGTGACATAGGCATCAGAGATAAGGCCGGCAACCCCATAACCTATTAGCATTCCCAATCCGTACGTGGCCAAAGTGATCAGCCCCTGTGCTGCGCTCCTGTGCTTTTCACCAGCTTTGGAGTCCGCGTAGATCTGGCCTGAAACAAAGAAGAAGTCATAACAGATGCCGTGCAAGACGATACCGACGATCACCATAAAAAATAGCGCTCCACCATCACCATAAGCGAACAGCACATAGCGTATGACCCATGCCAGCATACCCAGCAAGATTGTTTTTTTAAACCCAAAACGCTTAAAAAAGATGGGAAGTAACAGCATAAACAGCACTTCAGAAACTTGGCCTACCGATGTCCAACTGGATGAATTCGCCACCTTTGATTCCGTTAAAAAAGGGCTCAAATTTTGATAGTAGAACGCTAGCGGGATGCAGATCAGTACAGAAGCAATGAAAAATAGTAAGAAGTTTCTATCCTTTAACAGTTTTAATGCATCTAACCCCAGGACTTCGGACACACGAGGTTTTCCAGTTTTTTTCACCTGTGGTGGTGTTTTTGGTAAGGAAAAGCTGTATAACCCAAGCAGGGCAGAGGCAATGGCCACCATGAGAAACGTATTTTTTAGCATCCCTGCCGCAATGCTGGCCTCAGAGTCCCAGCTTAGCAAACTGATGAGGTTTACCGCGGCGATCCACCCGATCGTACCAAACACACGGATGTAGGGAAATTGCTTGGCGGTGTCCGTCATTTGGCGAAATGAAACCGAGTTGACCAGTGCTATCGTAGGCATGTAAAAGATCATATATGCCAGCACATAAGGATAAAACTCCGCGAAATTCGAAGCATGATATAATTGGAACATCAGGACAGCGCTTACTAGGTGTAATATTCCCAGGACCCGTTCTGCGTTAAAGTACCGATCGGCGATCAAACCAATGATAAACGGTGCAATAATGGCTCCCCATGACTGGGTGGAGAAAGCCATGGCGATTTCTTTACCGGAAGCCCCTAGGTTATTGCTAAGGAAGGTGCCCAGTGTTACAAACCATCCTCCCCAAATGAAAAACTGGAGAAACATCATAAAACTAAGGCGGGCGGTTAACATAATTGTAGGATAAAATTGATGTCAATGGGGTTAAACGATGTCTTGCTCCAAACCCTGGCCACTACCGGGACAAACGGCCTGCCAGGTATCGTCCAAACAGGCTTCATTAACAAATGCCAGTGCTTTGTATAAATGCTGCTAATCCATTCGATAATAGGGTAATTTTCTCAATTCCACAAGTGCATTCGATCCCGAAAACGTTTTCGAAAAAAGTATTCCACCAAGGGTAGCCAATTTTTTAGGAATGTTTTTAACTTCCCTCATCATGAAAAATAAAAAGATAAAACTCGGAATGATCGGCGGAGGGCACGGAGCTTTTATAGGTATTGTGCACCGGGTAGCCGCTTATATGGGCGAAGAGTATGACTTGGTGGGGGGAGTATTTGATGCTGACTACCAACAATCCAAGGACTTTGCCGAACAACTTGAATTGGATCCCTCACGTGTTTATGAAAATCTCGATGTACTCGTAGAAAAGGAGACCCAACGCCCGGCAGCCGATAGGATGCAAGTGCTGGTAATTGTTACGCCCAACTTCCTTCATCATTCCATGGCCAAAAAATTGATCATGGCCAACTTTCACGTGATCTGTGAAAAACCTGTGACTACCACGTTGGCAGAAGCCTCCGAGTTGGAAGAACTCGTTCAAAAACATGGCGTAGTTTTCAGCCTTACACATACTTATACAGGCTATCCCATGGTCCGTCAAATGCGGACCATGATCCAAGAGGGGGTGATTGGAGAAATTCAGAAGGTAGATGCACAATACTACCAGGGGTGGATCAATCCTGTGATCCACGAAAAGGAAAAGCGGGCTACGGTCTGGAGATTAGACCCGGCTAAAGCAGGCATAAGCTGCTGCATGGGTGACATAGGAGTACATGCCTTTAACTTACTGGAATACACCACGGGTTTGGAAGTGAAAAGACTGCTTTCCGATATCAACACCTTGTACGCGGACAACCCGTTGGATGTAGACGGTTCGGTCTTGTTAAGATTAAACAATGACACCAGGGGCATAGTCCGTGCGAGCCAAATTGCCACTGCAGAAGAAAACAACATACAGTTGGCAGTCTACGGCCGAAAGGGAGGGTTGAAATGGGAACAAGAAAATCCCAACTACCTGTATTATCTTAAGGAAAATGAGCCTATGAGAGTACTCAAGCCGGGTAATGCTTATAATTCTGATTTTGCCCTGCAAAGCACAAAAATAGCCCCGGGGCACCCCGAAGGCTTGTTTGATGCTATGGGCAATATCTATAAAGGTACTGCGCAGGCCATCCGGGGAGAGTCCTATGTAGCAGGGGCGTTCCCTACCATCCGTGACGGTGTGCGCGGAATGAATTTTATTGAAAAAGTAGTAGCATCCTCGCGCCAAGGAAATACCTGGGTGGACTTCTGAATCCTTAATCTTCCCAATGCTACGTTCATCGTTCTAAGCGGGAGTTTAGAGCAAATAGACCAATTAAGTTAACCATGAAAACAATCAAAGGCCCAGCCATCTTTCTCGCCCAATTCTTAGACAACGATCCCCCCTTCAATAACCTTCGTAATATATGTCAATGGGCTGCGGCACTTGGATATAAAGGAGTACAGATCCCCAGTTGGGATGTACGGTGTTTCGACTTGAAAGCTGCAGCGGAGAGCCAAGACTATGCCGATGAAGTAAAAGGCACCGTAGAAGAATTCGGGATGGAAGTGACCGAGCTTTCTACGCATTTGCAAGGGCAATTGGTGGCGGTCCATCCCGCATATGACACCATGTTTGACGCGTTTGCACCCATGGAATTGCATGGCAATCCCAAGGCCAGGCAGGAATGGGCCCAGGGCCAGCTGTACCTGGCCGCTAAAGCGAGCAGGAACCTGGGGATCGATGTACACGCTACCTTCTCCGGTGCTTTGGTCTGGCCCTTTATGTACCCCTGGCCTCAACGACCGGCAGGATTAGTAGAACAAGGCTTTTCAGAACTTGCTAAACGGTGGAAACCGATATTGGATGAATTTGATCATCATGGGGTAGACCTGTGCTACGAAGTACATCCCGGGGAAGACCTGCACGATGGGGTTACATTCGAGCGATTTTTGGAGGCAACAGGCCATCACAACCGGGTCAAACTCCTCTATGACCCCAGCCATTTTGTGTTGCAACAACTCGATTACCTGGCCATGATCGATCATTACCATGAATTTATCCGGATGTTCCATGTTAAAGACGCCGAATACAATCCTACAGGTAAATCAGGGGTCTATGGCGGATACCAGGCCTGGGGAGACAGGCCGGGAAGGTTCCGCTCGCCGGGTGATGGACAGGTGAACTTTAAAAGTATTTTTAGTAAACTTTCACAATATGATTATGACGGCTGGGCGGTAATGGAATGGGAGTGTTGCATCAAAAGCCCGGAGCAAGGCGCCCGGGAAGGCGCCCCGTTTATTCAAAAGCATATTATAGAGGTGACAGAAAAGGCTTTTGATGACTTCGCCGGGGGGCAATCTGATGAGACATTGAATAAAAGAATACTCGGGGTTTGATATTTGTTAACCCTGGAAGGGTAACAATGTTTACCGGTGTCACCCGGGACTTAGACTCTTGAATGGTTAACTTGCAACATACCAAAATGTCATGTAGCATTCTGACGCTTACTCTTAAAAATAAGTGAAATCAAAGGGAAAATGTCAAAGGCAACTTGTCCCGGGCATTTTACCTGCTGGGTAGCAGCGGGTGCCGAAAGGTGGGGGACTCAATAACCTAACAATAAATGATACACTATGATTACTCGAAGAGCATTTATCAGGAATAGTGCATTGGCTGCAGGGAGTCTTTCCCTTGGGGCAGCGTGCACGGTACGGGAAAAAGAAAGTATTGAACAAGAACAACAGCAAAAAAACCTAGGGTTACAACTTTACACATTGCGCGACCAGGTCAAAGAAGATCTGCCGGGAACACTGAAGAAGGTGGCGGACATTGGCTACACGGAGTTAGAATTGTTCAGCTACACGGAGGGGCAATATTTTGGCAAATCGGTACAAGAGCTCAAAAAAATGCTCGATGACCAAGGCCTTACTTCTCCGAGCGGCCATTACCTGACAGGAAATAATGCCCCGGATCAAAAAGGGACGCCTATCAATGAGTGGCAGATGGCTATTGATGATGCCAAGACAATGGGACATAAGTATATGGTTATTGCCTATCTTATGGACTTTGAGCGCAAGAATATGGACGACTATTATGCCATCTGTGACCTTTTGAATGCTGCCGGGGAAAAATGCAAAGCCAGTGATATCCAGCTCTGTTATCACAACCATGCGTTTGAGTTCGATAAGTTCGACGACAAAATTGCCTACGATGAAATGCTAAGACGAACCGATGCCGACCTGGTAAAGATGGAACTTGACCACTACTGGATCGTTAAAGCCGGCTACGATTCGCTGGACTATTTTGCCAAACATCCCGGCCGTTTTCCTTTATGGCATGTGAAAGACATGAACGATGCCGGTGATTTCACCGAGGTGGGCACCGGTACCATCGATTACGCCGCCATCTTTGCTAAAGCCGAACAAGCCGGGTTGGATCACTTTTTTATCGAACAAGACAGGATTGCCGGGGATCATTTTAAGAGTGTTACGACTAGTTTTGGTAATGTAGAGAAATTGGTGTGAGACAGAAGAGCCTTTGATTCTCGCACTGCACTCACCAGGAATATTCTAAAGACCTTCGAAATTGCATAAAGCACTTTACCTCGCTTTTCTTCTTCCCGCGATTTTCACCGTTGTACTAGGTCAAGTACCCCGGCAGACCATAAAAGGTCGATTGGAGAATGAGCTAAACTTGCAGCCAGCGGAAAAAGTATTGGTCACGTTGTCTAACGAGGCACATCAGTACCAAACGGTTACAAATGAACGAGGTGAATTCACTTTGCAAGACGTGGAGTTAGGGCGTTACATTTTATCTGTCCGTTCTGTGGAATTTGAAAATCATCGCCAAGAATTATTGGTGGTGGCCGGGCGATCAGAGGAGACCAGGATCTTACTAAGGCCAGCAGTAATTGAGCTTGACTCGATCACAATTCAAGGCTCTTCGTCCACTTTGCTACCGCTACGCTCAGTAGAGTTTAGCATCGAGCAAACACGACGGTTCCCGGCGGTGTTTTTTGACCCGGCACGTACTTTTATTTGTTCTGTGCCAGGTGTAGCGATCCAGAACGACCAGAATAATAACATCATTGTCAATGGTCGACCGCCGAATACTACCAAATGGATGCTGGAGGGAGCAAATATTGTGAATCCGAACCATTTAACCAATGCCGGTACATTAACGGACCGCCCGACGCAAGCCGGGGGAGGCGTAAACATCTTGAGCGCGCAAATGCTAAGTAATAGCCAATTTGTGCAGCCGCCTTACAACGCTTATTATGGTAATGCCTCCTCTGGCATCGTCCACATGTACCTTCGGCCAGGCAGCAGGCAGGCTTCGCAACATACAGTACAAGCCAGCCTGTTGGGGCTGGATGTAGCGTCAGAGGGAGCTATTGATGAGCAGACTTCGTATGTGGCAAATGGAAGGTATTCTACCGTGGGGCTGCTCACAGACCTGGGCCTGGATTTTGGTGGCGAGCGCATCAATTTTTACGACCTGGCCTTTACCTTAAACCGTGATTTTAAGGGCGGTGGCAGCCTAAAGCTATTCGGTTATGGGGGACAATCCATCAATGAGTTTGAAAGCCCGGACAGCCGGGACGATTGGGAAGAGGATAAAGACAGTACCCATGTGGATTTTGATTCGGAGACCGGTGGGCTAGGCTTCCGGCTGGATTATCCTTTGGTCAACGGCCGCCTCAGCATCACCTCTGTAGCTTCATCTCTTACTACTACACGTACAGTAGAAGCATTTTGTGGCGACGGCTGCTTTCAACCTGCAGGCAGTTTCCGGTTTGAAGACGACTTGGTCTCATCACGGGTAGATCTAAGAAAGGGCCTGGGCGAAAATTTAAATGTAGACATCGGTGTACTGGCAGATTATAAACGTACCTCCTTATCGGCTACGGACCAGGTATTGGATGATATTACAGGTGATATCTCCTTGGCCACCCGGCTGGAAGGGCAGGAATCGTATTGGGTATTTAATCCTTACCTTTCTGCTAATACGATTATGGGGAAATGGGGTGTAGAGGCCGGCCTGAGACTCAATTATTCCACGTTATGGGAGGAAGTGTTGCTGGAGCCCCGGTTGCAATTTGACTATTATTGGAACAGTTCCACTCGCCTAGCCGCTGGCTATGCTCGCCAGTATCAGTACCCCAGCCCGGACCTGTTAATGACTACAGCACCAGGTTTTTCCAGGCAGACATTGGACCCGATGGAGGGGCACCATTTTTTTGTAAGTAGCCGGCATGCAATTGGAAAGATAAGGGTCACGAATACTTTGTTCTATGACAACTACCAAGCGATACCCGGGTATGGCCCGTTCTCTGAATTCAACAGGCTCAACGAATTTATTATCGACCCCTTTTCCGGTAGCGGCACCGCCGAAACCTATGGTTACAACCTTTCCATAGAGCGCGACTTTACCCATAACCTGTATTTCATATCCAGCCTGGCCGTGTTCAATTCCACTTATGGCGAAGAAGCTATACCTTCCCGGTTTGACAGTGATTATTCTTTTTCGTTTACCGGGGGTAAAGAATTTAGGAAGGAGCGAGGTGACCACCTTAAAACTTTCGGTATCGATACCCGTCTCTTGTATACCGGTGGTTTGAGAGAGTCAGCGGTAGATGTATCGTCTTCCCTCGCTGAGTATCGTACCATTTACCGTATGGATGACCCCTTTAGTGAAAAGCTAAACGATTATTTTCGCCTCGACCTGCGACTTTCATGGCGCAAAGAAAAGGAGGGAAAGACACGTACACTGGCTTTGGACATTCAGAACTTGCTTTCCATTGAAAACGACGCCTACAGCTACTATGATTTTCGCCAGCAGCAAGTGGTGAAGCAGGAGCAACTCGGGATCATCCCGATCTTAGTGTATAGGGTGGATTTTTGAGGAGATATACTAGGCCGCGTCAAGGCTCAAATGACGTTCAAGCTATTTTTTTCGGTCTCGTTCCCAAAGTCGGCAATCGGCAGTAAACAGTCGGCACCCCCATTTTGCCTACTGCCCTTTGCCTACTGCCCTTTGCCTACTGCTAACTTGTCGAGAACTTCCCAACTTGGCAAATAGAGTTCATTGTTTAATACTACACGTCAATTGAGACTTGACACGACACTAGGTATGGGCTTAGGCATAGAGTAGCCTATAGTGGGTGCATTGGAATTACGTTTTTATCGTTATCTAGGCAAAAGGTCGTAAAGAATTAAACCTAAATCTTGGTTTTTATGTAGCCTCTTGAGTTTTTAGTAACTACAGCCGACCTTTGAAAACACACTGGGCCATCTTTTAATACGTTGGACCGGGTGTCTAAGTACTCCAATCGATGACAACAAATAATACGGACCAGCAAGGCGCTGTTTTTTCGCCTTGCAAAAAGTACAGGTATGCTTTATGGAGGATTTGGCAAGAAAGCAAGCCTTGCATACTCTTTATTACGTTGAACCCCTCGGTGGCCGATGAAACTGTTGACGCGCCTACCCTGAGAAGGTGCATGGGCTATGCCGCACAATGGGGGTATGGCGGGGTATATATGGGTAATTTATTTGCATACCGTGCGCCGGGCCCCGGGTTTTTAGGGTCGGTTGAAAACCCGGTAGGTGAAGACAACGATAAGTGGCTTATTGAGTTGCAGTCCAAAACAGGGAGCGTTATTTGTGCATGGGGTGCTAAGGGAACCTACCAGGGACGTGATAGAGAAGTATTGAAATTATTAGATAACCCTTATTGTTTAGGCATATCAAAACAAGGTCTTCCCAAACATCCGCTTTATTTGAGCAGGCACTTGGAGCCCGTTAAATATGAAACTTCGCGTAAAGTCTAACCCCCTGCTTCGCGGGTAAACCGTGGCTGAACTTCTTGCCTTCCTTATGCTGTGTTGACTCAATTTTATAGTGTTTTATCGTCATATCTAGGCGACAATGATTTCAAATCGAGTTGAGGTAAATGGATTTTTTGCAATGTTGATGATGTTTAGATGAGGAAAAATGAACATGGGTTAAGAAATCTAAATTGGGCCAAGAAGATACTGCGTAAACCTTTTGTATTTCTTGTGTAGCCCTCACCAACTTTGTAGAAAACCCCGTAAAGGCCGGCTGTCGGCATTTCGAAAAATCATGACCTGGGAACGGAATAAGTCGAGCATGGATTCGACTACGCTTAAAGCTTGGAACCGCTACACCAAACCTACGACCGGTAGTGGAATTGGACCGCTGGAAAGCCACGATCAGCTTTTCTATTCAGGAATAACTTCATTAAATTTTACTACAGAACTTACTGGCATATGTCTTACGACAGCCAGTTACTTAAACACTTAACCGCAATGAAGAATCTAATCAGAACATTCCTTTTTTTGATCAGTATGCCCTTAATCGGGCAAGAAAATGCCCGGCTTTCCTTAGAGCATTATGGAGATTACGAGTGGGCTTCCAATCCCAGGCTTTCACCGGATGGCAAAGAGGTCCTCTATTCGAGGACTTGGATCAACCTCGTGGATGATAAGCGGGAGACCGATCTGTGGATCATGAATAATGATGGTTCCATGAATCGATTTTTCTTGAATGGATCCAATGGAAAATGGTCACCGGACGGGACCAAAATTGCCTTTGTCAAAAAAGGTGAGCCCCAAGGCACCCAGGTTTTTGTAAAATACCTGGGGGTAGAAGGTGAGCCTACACAGATCACCAAATTGGAAAAGTCACCCTCCGGGATAGAGTGGTCGCCGGACAGTAAGTTTATCGCCTTTACCATGCATGTAGATGCAGACCCTGCCTTAAAGCCCTTGGGAGTTCCTGCTGCGCCAAAAGGAGCAAATTGGACTAAATCTCCCAGGGTGATCGACCAAGTTGATTATAGCCAGGACAGGGTAGGTTTCCTAGAACGTGGATTTCGCCAGTTATTCATCGTCCCCGCCGAAGGGGGTACCGCCCGGCAGATCACCACCGGGGACTGGGACGTTTCCAACGGGACCGCGTGGACCGCGGATAGCAAGTCCATCCTGTTCAGTAGCTACCGGGAGCCCGGCGCAGAATATGCCAGGGGACAATCCAACCTATATTCAGCCAATATCAATACCCTCGAAATTAAGGAGCTAACGAGCCGGGAAGGCTCGGAATATAGCCCGAAGATCTCGCCGGACGGATCTAAAATAGCTTTTATAGGATCTACTTGGAGTAAGAATTTTTACCAAGACCGAAAAATGTACGTCATGAAACTCGATGGGGCAGGGCTCGAGTGTATCACTACTAGCCTGGACCAAACGCCAGGCACACCTACCTGGTCTGCCAAGAGCGATGGGGTATATTTTAATGTTCGAGAGTACGGGCAAAGCAATGTTTACTTTGCAGGGACGAATGGAAAAGTTAAAAAGATCACTTCAGGCAACCACATGATAGGCTTAGGGGATATTGCCAATGGTCGTGCAGTAGCCACCTGGACCGATCCCCACAACCCAAGTGATATTATCACTTTCAATTTGGATAGCCCGGGTAAGATCACACAACTCACGGAGGTGAACAGTGATATCTTTTACAATGTAAAATTCGGAGATGTGGAGGAGATCAAATATCGATCAGTAGATGATAAGGAGGTGCAGGGCTGGATCGTAAAGCCCCCACAATTTGATCCCAATAAAAAGTACCCGCTCGTCCTTCGAATTCATGGCGGGCCACACAGCATGTATCACGTGGGGTTTAACTATAACTTTCAGCTCCATGCAGCCCAAGACCAAGTAGTACTTTACACCAACCCGAGAGGCTCTACAGGTTATGGGTACGAATTTGCCAATGCTATCCAAAATGCCTACCCGGGAAATGATTATGATGACATTATGAAGGGAGTGGATGAGGTGATCTCTAAAGGCTATATTGATGAGAACAGGATGTACGTCTACGGGGGAAGCGGCGGCGGAGTGCTGACCAGTTGGATCGTAGGCCAGACGGACCGCTTTGCCGCAGCTTCGGTAAATTACCCGGTCACCAACTGGTTTTCGTTTGTAGGCACTACTGACGGAGCCGGGTGGTACTATAATTTTGAAAAATACCCCTGGGAAGACCCTTCGGAACACATCAAACGATCTCCCTTGATGTATGTCGACAATGTGAAAACACCCACGATGCTGATGTGCGGGGAAAACGATCTTCGGACACCGATCTCACAGACAGAAGAATATTACCAAGCATTGAAAATGAATAAGGTGCCGACCGTGATGGTCCGGTTCAATGAAGAGTTTCATGGGACCAGCAGCAAACCCTCTAATTTCCTGAGGACTTACGGTTATCTCAATGCCTGGTTTGACAAACATCCTGTTAAAAAGGATCTTTCGGGGGAGATAGTTAACAAATAAGTCAGCAGTAGGCAAAATATAGGGTCTGTCGATGGTTTATTGTTGACTGCCTATGTTAAAAGCTGGACCGAAAAATAGTTTAACGTCATTCGACAATTCACACTGATTTATTGGGTTGTTATGTTGTTAAGGGATCACAGCCCTTAATAACATAACGCCCAACTAATCATAAACTATCTAGTCGTCCCTTAAAAAGTAGGGATGGGCGCTAGTCTGATTAAATTGTCCGAGAGGTTGTACCAAACTTGGCCGATAGTATCAAGCCAAATTTTTAGTGCCCGTTGGTAGTTGACGATCCACTTTCTAAAGTTAAAGGCGCAGACAGCCATCATCAGGTTATGACGGTCCCCGTCTACTCCTGCCAGGAAGTTACGCGATAGCCTGAAGTCACTTTTTAAGTGGCCAATAATCGGCTCGATCCCGGCTCGTCTCCTGAACTTTTTCTTGTTTTTTCTTTTTTGATAAGCCGACGAAGTTTTGGTAGGGGGCCGGGGAATACTCACTTTCACCCCGCCTACTTCGCTCTTACCCCGGTAGCCCCGGTCCGCTACAAATTCCTTCGGCAAATACCCATGCAAGCGTTCAAACTGGGCCAAGGCCGGTTCAATCACTTTACTGTCATGGACATTTTCTTTCAAATGATGGGCACCCAGTACCAGGCCTGATCCAGGCCTGATTCCCCCCATACCACGTTCACCTTACAGCCATATTCATATTTCTTGGCCTCTTTCCCTTTACGGATGCAGTAGACATGGGGTTCATGGATACTGTAAACCTTTTGTGTACTGTTCTTTTGTTGCGCCAATACCCGGTAGGCCACCTTAAGGAAATCCACATGTAAAAAGCGGTTCCCCGACCAAGGTAGCTGACGGTCGAGTTCTCGCACTAAACGCCCCGCTATGGTCTTGAGCTTTCGCTGGGCGGCCAAGGCCTTCTTCCGGTTTTTAGGGTGGTGACGGAAGCGCTGGGCTAACATCAGCTTAGGGATGGTCCGTTTATAATTCTGCCGTTGCCGGATCCCTTCTTGGTTGGCGATCCGGTTGCAGCGATAAGCAATCGCCTTGTACAACTTGGTATCGGTCGGGTAGGTAATATTTTTCTCTTCCACGGTCGTGTCGGAATAGACTCGCTTCTCTTTTTTTACCCCTTTCCCCTGGGGTGAGCCACCTTTGCCCGCACCCGGATCATCATGGACACGGATGGATTCGGTAAAGAGTAATTCTTCCCCGTCCGAACCGATCCGGTAGCGAAAGTGAACCAGCTCACTACTGGCACAAGGCTGTTTCCACTGGAATTCACTCATCCCCCCAAAATATTGGTAATACGGATTTTGGATCCATTGGGCGATCAATTCCTCGTCACTTAAGTCATATAAGTACTTCAAAATCAGCAAACTACACATTAACCGGATCGATTTGGCAGGACGACCCTGGTCGTTATTATACTTTCCAGATAAGGCTGCCTCCAGGCGTAACCAATCTATTCGATCGGCCAGAACACACAAGGCATGCTTGGGATTGATGATTTGTTTTAACACGGGCGTAAAACAGTTGAGTTGGTTTTGATCACTTACACTTTCCTGTAACATTTCTGCAAGGTCTTTCAATCAAGATACGCTTTTCCTTGCAAAAATTATCCACAAATTTAACCCCTAAATGTGTTGATAAGTAGGCAGTTAACTCGATTTTAAGGGACGACTATCTAGCTCTACGTGCACTCCGAGAAATTAAGGCCGGCCGACTTCTTCGGTTCCAGCTTAGCCAGGTCAATGAAGGACTACTGTAACCATTTTTTTATATTGCATACAACCCAAGCCTTAACCCAATGCTGAAGTAGTATGACGATGAACTATGGTTTTTATTCCCCTTAACCCGTCTCTTGATTAGAAATCTCTTGGATCGGTGAGTTGTCCTCTTTAGCGTCATAAATGTCGTCTATGTCGCCATCTTTGGATAATAAAATAGCCACCCCGCGGGTACTCTCAAACTGTGAAAAAATGATCACCATGACCACGGTAATAGGAACGCTTAATAACATACCTGTAATACCCCATATCTTTCCCCAAATGATCAATGCCAAAATGGTGACTAACGGGCTCAAGTTCAAAGAATTTCCCATCAGCCTGGGTTCCAACACGTTTCCAATAAACCACTCAATAGCCCCTAGCCCTGCCAGAATAATAATAAAAGGGGTAAACTCTCCAAATTGGACCAAACTGAAAATTGCCGGGAATAGGGTGGCCACAAGTGACCCAACGGTAGGGATATAATTGAGTGCAAACATTAGGAATGCCCAAAAAAATGCCGCATCCACTCCCATGAAAAGCAAGAAAACATAGCCGACGGCGCCTGTCAACAGGCTTACGTACGTCTTTAGCCGAATATAGTCACTAGAAGCCCCGTTGATCTTTTTCAAAATAGAGGAGGTACGTTCGTACTGCGCTGGGTTATCAAAGAACTTCTTGATCTTTTTAGAGAGGCTTGATTCTTCGGAGAAAATGAACGCGGCATATAAGATGATCATGATGAAATCTCCCAAAGCACCTGACAGTGTGTCCGCGATGGTGCCCAAGATAGCCGCGTAATCAAAAGTGTCGATAGCAGATGAAACTTGTTCGTACAGGTCCACCTGGAAAGTACGATTCACTGTATTCAGTACTTTGTCGAGATTAGTCTTATAGGTAGTGCTGTTTTCTAATAATGCGGTAATATTAGTGGTGATTAAACCGGAGACTAAACTAAGCCCAATCAATACGATCAAAAAAACAAAGGTATTCACCAGCCAATTAGGCACTCGCTTTTTCAAAAAAGGAATTTGGTATAAGAGATTTTTAAAATAGCGGCTTAAAAACCATAAAACAACACCATAAACAAAAGGAAGCAGGATGCTTTCCCCAAGTATAAGCAGTGCAAGTACCCCGGCAATGCCGATGACAGCGTACGCAAGTTTTTTCATACCAAAGATTGAGTTCGATTAAATTTCATCACAAGTAAGTGATTTTTAGACCAAATCGAGGAGTATTCACGAGATTTTGATGATTTCTTAAGCCCAAATGTTGGAGGAATCCTTTATCATTTTTTAAAACATGAATTACACTAAATTGCAAAAAGTGTCAAAATCGGGGCCAGCGCTCACCCCTAAACCTAAAGGGGAACCAATCGCGCAATGGAGTGCCCTTTTGGGGTAAGGGGTACGATGGATATGCCAAACTTAACGGCATTAGATCCGGGGTTAAGCCTAGGCTACAATGATTTTAAACTGGGGTTTACAGCATTCTTTTTAAAGAAAAGACAGCTAATGAGCTATTCTAATTCAGCCAGGCGAGATTCCTGTTACCACGTGTGCTACTTCCAGGATGACATGCTGATGGAAAACGCTGCGAAAGGGAACGCTGCGCTCAGCAAGTGTAGCATGGGCAATTTTCTATTTGTTGTTGGGCGTTACGAGGTCAATAAGCTTTTTATATTAACGTTGCATATCAAGTGGTCTGAACCTGCGATTTCATCCTATAATTCACAGGTGAGATATCATATTTCTTTTTGAAGGCCCTGCTAAAATAACTTGGATTACTAAATCCGCAAGAATAGGCCACACCCGATATGGAAATTTCCGGATGTGTTGAGATCATCTGAGCGGCCTTTGTTAACTTGATATTCGTCATAAACTCATTGGGTGTCTGACCGGTGATGCCTTTGATTTTTCTAAACAGGTTAGTCCTTCCCAGCGACATGTCCCGGGCGAAAGGCTCAACGCCATAAGAGGTGTTTTCTATGTTGGTTATGATCAGGTCATGTGCCTTATCAAGAAATTCTTTGTCGATTTTACGTTTTGCGAGGTTTCGGGCAAATCGTAACGGACTTTCACCATATTTGTTTTGAAGTGCTTGCCGGTTGTCCAGGATGTTATTGATCCTAGCTATTAATACTTTGGAATTGAAAGGTTTGGAGATGTAGTCATCCGCGCCTGTTTCTAATCCTTCTATACGGTACTCATCAGAACCTCTTGCCGTCAATAATACGATTGGAATATGTGATGTAAGGACATCTCCTTTCAGTTTAGCACACATTTCTGTACCATTCATCTTTGGCATGAGCACATCGCTTAATATTAAACTCGGAGGGTTTTCCTTCACTTGCTCAATGGCTTCTAACCCGTTTGACGCCTGTTTTATTTTAAAAAGAGGACCAATTAATTCGATCAAAAAATTCATTACTTCAACGTTATCCTCCACGAGCAGTATGGTTTCTGAACGCCCTGTAAAATCGTTCAATTGCGGGCTTTTCATCGGTCTGTCAACCGTGATTTTTTGAACGGGCGAACTGTGAATTTCCCCTGGTTTAAAATGCGCTTTCCCTTTCTTGAGAGATACGGTGAAGGTAGTAAGGTTGTCTTGTGATGAACTGTTTACAGCTATCTTCCCACCATGTGCGCTGACGACCCCTTTTGCGAGGGCAAGCCCTATGCCAGTACCACGAGATTTTGCATTGGTAATGTTGTCCAATTGATAGAAGCGATCAAAAATCCGCTCCATGTCCTCTTTTGGTATCGTAGAGCCCGAGTTAATGACTGAAACATGTAATTGGCTGTTGATTTCAGTTACGTTCGTGATGATTTGCCCACCCTCAGGCGTGAATTTAAACGCGTTAGCCAGCAAGTTGTAAAAAACCTTTTCTAATTGACTATGATCAAAGAAAAGTATGTATTGCTCAAAATCTGAATTCAGCGAATAATCTATTTGACTGTGAGATGCCAACTCTTCAAAACTTGTATGTACCTCTTTTATAAAGGTGATGAAATCATGCTCTTCCACCTTCAAAACTAAATTCCCCTGTTCCAGCTTCCGGAAGTTTAGAAGCTCTGAAATAAGACTTTTTAGTCGCAGTGTGTTTTTCTGAATATTCAAAAGTTTGCGATAGGTAAAATGCCCCAAGTTACCATTCTCCAGCAGGAGATCAATTTGTCCTGCCATAATGGTCAGTGGGGTGCGGAACTCATGAGAGATATTGGTGAAGAAGTTGATTTTCTTCTGATTCAATTCTTCATCTCTTTGGTGTAATTTCTTCTCATTGGCCAAGCTATAAGCCAATTTACTTTGTTTGATGTATTGGTAGTTAATGAGTATAACTAGTGTAACGGCAATAAATATATACACGGCGATGGCCCAGGGGGAAAGGTAAAAGGGCGGTCTTACAACCATGTTCAATTCACGTATATCCCCAGGGGTGTTACTAGCCCTTAATCGAAAAGTGTACGTGCCATAATCTAAATTGGTATATGTAATTTTACTTTGGTCTGTAGCAGATATCCATTTATCATCAAACCCCTTCATTTGATATTCCAAGGCCTGTCGGTTCGATTTAGTGAAGAGCATGTCGGAAATAGAAATGGTGATTGAAGAGTGCTCACGACTTAATTCGATGTTATTAGTCTCCATTATGGAGTTTGATAAAATACTTGGATGGCTCCAGGGCGATACGGTCTCGTTGTTGATGGATAACCCGGTGATCGTAGGGTTAGATCTTGGCTTAAAATTTAGGTAATCCAACTCATGGAAAGAAACCATGCCTTCAATTCCACTCACGAAAAAGGTGCCGTCTTTTGCCAGGAAAATGCCGTTAGGGCTAAGCTCGCGGAGCATGAGCCCATTGTTATAAGAAATGCTGCTGAAGCGTTCATGTTCTTGATCAAAGAAACTAATGCCTTTGTTTGTTTCTACCACTAGTCCGCTGAAACGTGACTCTACGATTCCATACACGATGTTTCCTGGTAGTCCATTATCCGTAGTGTAAATTTTAAATTTGTCTTTCTTCGGCATATACAAAGCCAGTCCGTTGGAAGAGCCAATCCAAATTTTTTGTTGCTTGTCCTGGAAAATAGCGTAGACCTGGTCACCGGGAACTTCCAGTGTGCTGCCAAAATCACCTTGATAGTTTTTAAAAATATCTTTATCCTTCTCATATTTAAACAATCCCGTTCTTTCCGTCCCAATCCAAAATTCATTGTTATCCGCATTGTGTATGGATATGACCGGTGAGGATATCAATTTCTTGTGCCCAGGCTTAAGAAAGGGGATAAACTTCTTTTCTTTGGTATTAAATAGCAAACACCTACTACCGCTAGCCACTAATAGGTCCTCATCGATCCCGGTGATATAGGATATTTCCGAAGCAAAATTTATCTTTTCATCGGTGATGCTGAAGTTTCTGAATTCGCCCGAGTTGACGTTAAATGAGTTGAGCCCTTCCCTGTGGGTTCCTATCCATAACAACGAGTCACCATGCCAAAACAGGCTTTTGACATTATTGCCGGAAATGCTGTTTTGACCCGGTTTTGATGTGTAGTAGATGAACTTGTCCTGTTTTCGATCATAAAAATTTAAACCGCCTCCATCCGTACAGATATATAAGTTTTCGTTTGCGTCTTCTATTACCTGTCCAACCACTCTGAAATTCACACTGCGATTTTCTTTGGCATTCTCAGGAAAATAGGTGAATATATTTTGAGTGGGATGAAAAACATTTGCTCCCCCGTAATAGGTGCCAGCCCAGATAGCCCCGTCCTTATCCTTAAAGAGCGACCAGATAGAATTATGAGATATGCTCGTGGAAATACTTTTATCATTTTCGTAGTGGGTGATGTTACCATCTGGCCAAATGGCATCTAGACCTCGATAGGTACCTACCCATATTTTGCCCTCTTCGTCTTCCTCTACACATCTAACAAAATCATTGCTTATTTCATCTTTCTCCCTGTATGTCTTAATTAACCGGTCGTTTCTAAATTTTAGCAGGCCGTTGTAATTAGTGCCTACCCATAGGTTTTCTTTTGAGTCAATGAAGAGACTCATGGTTTGATAGTTTTCCTGGGTTATTAAGGCTATACTCCTGTTATTTTTTTTCCATAACCCCATGTTTGTGCCTAAATAAAGATCACCTGACGAGGACATAGTCATTGATTTTACAAACTCACCGGTACGCAACTTCACCTTTTGTTTCTCAAATCCCCCAGCTTGCTCGTTAAGAATGTACAATGCGGATTTTGTTGCCACCCACACATGTTCAAGCCCTACATGAAAGGTGGATATCCCGAATAACGGATAACTTCTTAGCGTTTCATTATTTAGGTTGAAGGCGCTAATTGAATTGGGCGTGCTAATCCATATTAAGGAGTCCCGGGCATCTAGTTTCCGGATTTGATTTTCTGACAGGCTGTTACCCGACTGGGCAGACGTAAAGGCTGTAATCTGTTTTCCATCGTACCGGTTGAGTCCATTTCTCGTACCGAGCCAAACAGCCCCGTATTTATCTTGCGTGATCGCCAATACGGATATTTGACTCAGCCCATCTTCCAGGCCTATTCTTTCAAATTGTATTCCTTGAGCGCTAACCGCCACAATCTTCAACAGTAGGAGGAGTAAGGTCAAATATATTTTTCGGTTTACCATGAATATTCTTCTAATAGAGGAACAAAAGGTTTTTTACATTACCGTCCGAATTGGCTTAAGTAGCCTACTCAATTTCGCGCTATTGCGTTAGAATGATTTTTCATATCGTTCACGATCCTGTACAAATTGTACACAACATACGAAGACAAATCGGTCCGAAATAGAAATTTTTTCAATATCAAAGGAGTACGATAAGTAAGAACTTGGGAATGATATTGAAATAAACTGACTGCAAATGCCCCTATATTGGCAATAGTTAAAATCTTGATTATCAAGTCAAAAGGATTGTTATTATCTTATGAGGGTGAAGTCCATTGATAGTATATGATAGATACGGTTAAAACAAATAAGCGCAATAATGAAAAAAGTACTGGGGCTAATACTATTAATTTGGTTTGGGTGTGAGCAGACAAAAAAAACAACGGTTGATGATGAACCCGTATCGACCTTAAAGGACTCAACTGGAACGGATAAGATCATTGCTTTTGAGAAGAAGTCAAGTGAACTTCTAAGTTTGGCGCTACGCGAAAATAAGATTCCAAGAACTGAGGAAAATGGTGAAATCGTATGGGCGACCAGGTATAATAAGTCCGGTGAGCCCGTATTCGATTGGACCATAGGGTTCTTTCCTGGTATCTGTTGGTATTTGTATGAGACTTCGGGAGATGAAAAGTGGAAAGAGGCTGCCATCAAATTGCAGCAAGGCATTCAGCCGTTCAAAAACAACACGAAATCACACGACCTAGGTTTTGTGTTTAACTGCTCATTTGGCAATGCGCTTCGCTTGACCGGGAATGATGCTTACCAGCAAGTTCTTGTAGAAGCAGGAAATAGCTTGTTGCAGCGATTTAATTCTAAAGTGGGTTGCATCCAGAGTTGGGATGTGGATAGAGGTTGGCAGTCCGAGAGAAATTGGGAATTCCCGGTGATAATAGATAACATGATGAATCTTGAATTGCTATTTGAGTTGACAGAGTTAACCGGGGATTCAAAATATCGGGAAATCGCAATATCGCATGCCAATGTTACACTTGAGAACCATTTCCGGGCGGATAATAGCTCTTATCATGTCATTGATTACGATCCTGGAAATGGTGAAGTAAGAAAAAGGAATACTGCCCAGGGGTATGACCACGAAAGCGCATGGGCTAGGGGGCAAGCCTGGGGACTATACGGTTACACCGTTTGTTACCGTTACACAAAGAATAAAAAGTACCTGGATCAAGCGCGCCGGATCGCCAACTTTATTATTAATCATCCCAATCTACCCGATGATGGCATTCCCTATTGGGATTATAATGCACCTGGCATCCCTAAGGAGCCTAGAGATGTTTCGGCCGCCGCAATCACCGCTTCCGCCCTCATTGAATTGAATCGGTATACAGACCGTCAATTTAAGGATTTTGCACATAAACTCATAGATAACTTATCTTCTGATACGTATTTGGTTCCCCTCGGAAGCGAAACAAAGTTTGTCCTCAATCACTCGGTAGGGAGCATTCCTCATGGAGCCGAGATAGATGAGCCATTGATTTATGCCGACTACTACTATTTGGAAGCGTTAGTACGAAGTTCCACAGGAGGAGGTCGCGATTTGCTGGCAATCAGTCCAGGTCTTTCAATTCAAAAATGATGTAACAACTAATAAATACAAACTATGATGAAAAATCTACTTTTTATAGCACTTACTTCGTCAGTCATTTTACTTGGTTGCGTTGAAGATGCTTTTGAAGATGGAGGCATCTCAAACACTCCACAGGCCCCATCAGGTTTGCAATATTCCTCGGTAGTTCAGGCCAGGGAGTTCGGAGTCCTGATTTCTGCTCCGCCCACTTATAATTCGTTTGGAGCTATCCCTACATTCGAGATTGTGGCGGTTCATGATGAAGATGGAAATCCTTTGGATGATGCAATTATTGATGACTTCTTTTCAATTCGTAACGCCGTTCCAGATACTGTAACTGTAGATCCGGAGAATGCATTTGTGAATGCAGATGGGGATACGATAAGAACTTTTCCTGCGATTAACGCCAGCGATATTGGGCGTATTCGAATAGAAGGGGGGAACCCTCTCGCTGAAGGTCGCTATTTCTTTGATATTCAAATGACCACAGTATTTGGCGATCAGTCATTCTCTGCCACATTTGAGCGGGTATTCGAATTGTACCTAGGACCCCAGTTAGCCTCGGGGCTGGTCTATATCCCTGGTGGACAAAACCTACTCATTTCAGGAGGTGCTACAAGTACTACGGAGCCTATTGTCATTGGAGCAAACCCAGATTATCGGTTTGAGCTGGGAGACAACACCGATAAGTTCACAATTGACGCCACAAATGGAGTGATTACACTAAATAGTGGTTATACACCGACAGATGAGCCGGAAATAGTGTCGCCTACTATCCATATTGTGAGTAATATTTCTGGGGAAATAGTATCTTTCAATCCTATTACCATCTACATCTCGAATGATCCATTCGATGTACCTAAATTAGTCGTTAGCGTATTCTACCCCTCGTTTGAATTTGAAAATACAGAATTTGGTTATCGTATTCATACGGTTGAACAGGGCGACCCTAGGATCTTATTTAACCGTGCAAACGCTGACGCAAAGGTAGGAAGTGATAGACCTGCTGAGAACGTTAACCAGAAAAGACTTGTAATTAACTTAGTAAGACCCGCGGCATCCGGACAAGTGGAACATGAGTCATGGGCAATTATGAATGCCCAAGACCTGGGTGCTTATGAGTTTGGATTTGACGTAGAAGCAGAATTCTTCACAAAGAATAGGTTTATTGAATATAAAACCGATGGCACGTCCCCTAGCTTTTTCGATACATTCGTTTCTACGGATTACAGGGGTGATTTCAGCACAGCTACATGGACGGAAGTCACAGATCAATTAGTCTCAATCATCGAGTTAGCAGGAGCGTTTCCAGCAGAAAATCAATTTGACGGATTTCCTTATCCCGGGGATCAACAGGGGTTGGATCCGGGCAATGTCAAGAACCCCTCTAAGAATTCTGATAACCTCTATACGAGAAGTATTTTTAATATGAGAGATTATGTCGGTATGAGCAATGTAACTGTTGCCTTTAGGGTGAAGACGAATTTTGAGGGTACCCTGGACCATACCAATGGAGAGGGTAGATCAGGCCAGTGGTGGCTTTCGGATTTTAATATTACTGCCTACGAACAATAATATCGACATGAAAAAATCAATACTATACACTTTGTTTTTTTGTTTTCTTACGGTTATCTCATTTGGCCAGGGTAGGATAACAGGCGTTGTCTCAGATGGTGAGTCTGGTGAGGCGCTGCCAGGGGCGGCCATAATAATAAAAGGAACCACAACTGGAACCATTTCTGATACAGACGGTAATTTTACACTCAGCGATGTGCCCGATGATGCCATCTTGACCATCAGCTTTGTGGGGTATGCAATATTAGAGATACCCGTCAACGGGCAAACCAGGTTTGACATTAAGTTAGAACTAGATATTCAAAGTTTGGAAGCCGTGGTGGTAGTAGGGTACGGCACTGAAAGAAAGCGCGATCTTACCGGGGCTGTTGGAAGCTTAAAACCGGAAGAACTTGCTGCGGCACCTACCTCCAATTTTGATCAAGCCCTGGCGGGTCGTATTGCCGGTGTCCAGGTCTCTTCACCGGATGGTACACCGGGTGGGGCGGCTGAAATTGTCATTAGGGGTGGCAACTCTATAACCGGGGATAATTCACCTCTTTATGTAATTGACGGAGTGCCGTTGGTGGATTTTGATCCGGCATCCCTTAATACAAATGATATAGAGTCTTTTGATGTACTTAAAGATGCATCTGCTACTGCCATCTATGGTTCACGAGGTGCAAATGGTGTGATTTTGATTACGACCAAAGGAGGTAGATCAGATGGTACTACCGAGGTGAATTTTGGTGCTAATGTGGGTGTACAGTATGCTCCTAGGCGACTGAAGGTGATGGACCCAATACAATATGTCAGCTTTTTGGAAGAGCAAGCGCTAATATTAGATAATTATACCCCTGGTCTTGAAACAGGTATTTTTTATGGATTTTGGGGAGATCCCGAAAATTATAGAAATGTAAAGGGTACAAGTTGGCAAGATGAGATTTTCGAGCAGGGAAGGTTTGAGGATTATAACCTTTCGGTCAGTGGTGGTGGTGCCATAACACAGTTTTATTACAGCGGACAATACCTGGACCAAGGGGGTACAGTGGTAAATACAGGCTTCAATAAAGCGGTAAATAATCTAAGGGTAAAGCATGAAGTGAATAGCAGGATGAATCTTGACGCTAATTTAGTATACAGTCTATCCAATAGAACAGGGACCACAGTAGATGGAAATGGCTTTAGTGGCAATATTATTCGTGATGCCTTAGTTTTTCGACCCGTTGAACCCTTAAATGATGACGGATTGGACGGGTTCGATCCTGATGAAGAAGCAGGTAGATTTCTTTTCAATCCCGTAGACAACCTCAATAATACAGATCGCATTGATCGAAGAGAACTATTTAGAGGAATTCTGACAGCACGTTTCAAAATCCTTAGGGGACTTACGTTTAATGCTGTAGGTAGTTTCCAAACAGAAAATAGAAGAAGGACTTTGTTTTTCGGTGAGAATACCTTCCAAGGTTCTCGCGGAAACGATGGGATCAGCGGTAGCATTACCAGCGGACGTGTGCAAGTTGCCTCTGGCTCTGGAGTGGTTAATTATACGCCAAAACTTGGCAACGATCAACGTCTTAAATTAATGGGAGGTATTGAAGCCCAAACGCGGACTTTTGAACAGTCACAATTGAGTGCAACCCAACTTCCCACGGATGTTTTTGGTATAGACAACTTAAGTATTGGATTAATATCCCCGATTCCAAGCAGTTTACTTTCAGAAAATACTCTACTGTCGTATTTCGGTAGAGTTAACTACTCGCTGAATAATCGCTATTTGGTAACGGTTAACTTCAGGGCGGATGGTTCTTCCAAGTTCAGGGAGGAGAACAGGTGGGGTTATTTCCCCTCGTTTTCATTGGGTTGGATTGTATCAGATGAGCCATTTATGAGTTCGGCTGGATTTTTATCCAACTTAAAAGTGAGAGGTGGATGGGGAGTCACCGGTAATAACCGGATAGGTGATTTTGATGCATTCACTACGCTCGCTTCAAACACAGGGTCTGGATATGTTTGGGGCAGTGGAGAGGACTATGCAGTTGGGGCCATAATCAATAATTTAGGTGTACCCGACCTAAGGTGGGAAACTACGGAACAATTAAATATCGGGGCTGAGTTCGGGATACTTGATGGACGAATTCAAGGTGAAGTAGACTACTATGTAAAGCGAACAAAAGATCTTTTGTTAAATGCGGATATGGCTTCCAGTACAGGGTTTGAGCGAGTGCAGCAAAATGTTGGCGAAGTCGAAAACAGTGGAGTAGAGATCACTTTAAATTCTTTTAACTTGAATTCCAAAAACTTTAAATGGTCTACAAGTTTTAACATCTCTTTTAATCGAAACAAAGTTATCAACTTGAATCAAGGTCAGGACGCGATTTTCACTAACCCCGAACGCATAAATCTCGGCAACGAATTTTCATACATTACCCAGGTAGGGCAGCCGGTAGGCCAGGTATACGGATTACGATTTGATGGCTTATACCAGTTAGATGATTTTAACTGGAATAATGATTTGGGTATATATGAGCTTAAGGATGGTATACCTGATAATGGCGGCACACCTGGCCCGGGTAGTGTGAGATATGTAGATGTAAATAATGATGGTACCATCACAGAGGAGGATAGAGGAATAATTGGTAACACGACTCCAGATTTCATAGGAGGTATAACGAATAATTTTGAGTATAAGGGTTTCCAACTACAAGTGTTTTTTCAATGGTCTTACGGTGCAGAAATTCTTAATCTGAATAGAGTCGAACTGGAATCTCCTACAGGTTCGGGACAGAATAGATTAGTTGCCGTACAAGATCAATGGACACCAAGTAACACGGACACTGAAATCCACTCATTGAGTTATGCAAATACTTTCGGTAGACCAATAGTCGGTACGAGAATTAGCGACTTCTACGTAGAAGATGGCTCTTTTTTGAGGTTAAAGACTGTTTCCTTAGGATATCGAATTCCGGATAAATACCTGTCCGGTGTTTTTGTAAAATCATTACGCGTTTTTATGTCTGCCCAGAATTTGATCACCTGGACCGACTACTCGGGCTACGATCCGGAAGTGTCAGTGGAACCCAGGGGTGGTGTTTCTAGGGCTCTTGCCCCGAACCTCGACTGGTCTGCATACCCTCAAAGCGTAACCATTACAGGTGGAATTAATGTAACCTTCTAATTGACCAAGATGAATAAGTTAAGAAAAATGAAATTCAATAGATTAAACGTAGCTATCATCCTGCTGTCAATAATGATATTAGGATGTGACGACTACCTTGACGTAACACCAGAGTCTGTTTGGGAGTCCGGAAGTTTTTACTCTACACCCCAAGAGGCCGAGATAGCGTTAGCAGGCATCTATGGTGTGCTTGCCGATGACGGGGGATATGGCCGAGAGGAGATCATCTTAGGTGCTGGCACCGATGAATACTTCTACAATAGGCGTTTCAATGAGAATTGGGCAGTATCACTATTCAGGAATACATCTGCCGATCAATTTAGCTTCAATTATTGGACAACTATGTATGAGGCGATCAACCTGGCTAACCTTTTTATTGAAAGCATAGATAGATCTAGTTTCGAAACAGATGAGGCCTATAATGCGCTGGTGGCCGAGGCACGTTTTTTAAGAGCACTTAGCTACTTCAACTTATCTAATTTCTGGAATGAGGTACCTTTGAGACTTACTTCTTCAAAAACGCAAGAGGATAATAACGTGCCAGCAGCGCCTTTGGCCGAAGTTTATGAGGCTATCGTGGAAGATTTTACGTTCGCTTCGGAGAATCTGCCACACCCGGTAGATGCCGGTTACATTCAAGGAAGAGCGCATAAGCTGGCGGCACATGGGCTGCTGGCAAGGGTTTATCTAAAGATGTCCGGCTATCCGTTTAAAGAACCTCATTACCAGCAGGCAATAGCGCACTGCGAAGCAGTAATAAATGATGGATACCATAGCCTTATCACAAGCAGTGATACAACAGGGTATAGACAGGTATTCCTTGATATCATTGGAGGTGTCTATAACATGAGGGAGGTGATGTTCGAGATATCCTTTCAAAACCTTCGGGATCAAGGCTTGGGAGGAACTACCATAGGCCGCCATGGTTCATTGAACGGCATAAATTTTGGGTCTAGCAATACACTGGGAGATCCGAATGGATTTGCGCAGGCAGGAGTGTATCCAATACTTGCCGGGTTGTATGACCAGGTCAATGATAAACGGTACCTATGGAATATCGCAACTTTCAAGAGAATAGGGACAGGTGATATTGTGCGAGTTACGGATGAACTGGCGATAAGAGACTTTTGTCCGGCGAAATACAAAAGATGGGAGCCGCTAGATTATGCCGATATAGATATTGATGGTACTAATGAGAACTTCGTAACATTAGAAAACAGTGCCAGTGAACTCAACAGAAACTTTACCAGTGTCAATTTTCCGGTATTACGCTACTCGGATATCCTGCTGATGTATGCGGAGGCTTCCAATGAGTTAAACAACGGGCCATCAGCCTTGGCAATTCAATACCTTAACGAGGTAAGAAATCGTGCAGGGCTAGATGACATTGAAGTTGAAAAACCTGCGGTTACAGCAGATAAAGGACTATTTTTTGAAGAGTTAGTTGACGAACGCACAAGAGAACTTTGCTTTGAAGGGGTAAGAAGGCATGACCTTATAAGGTGGGAGTTATTAGGTGATAAACTAGGGGAAGTAGAGGCGTTTGTGGAAGGCCACCCGAATTTTGTTGCTAGTAATGCCGATCACCAGGCTGCTTTGAGAGGTCCCAATAATTTTGATATTAATATTCACCTGTCATTACCCTATCCTTTGGTTGAGGTTACGGTGAACCAGTTGCTTGATCAAAAACAGGAATGGCAATAATCACAATAACAGTACAAGAACGTTGGTGTCTTTATTTTATGAAGACACCCTTTGCATCTAACTATACATTTTGAATGAAACAGCAGTCGATACATATATTGAAAAGCATCCCGCTACTGGTTGTGATAGTCATTGCATGTGGGTCGTTCGTAAGTCAAACCCAAAACGAAAAACCGCCAAATGTGATTTTTATTTTTCCGGACCAGTATAGAAACAGTAGCTTGGGCATTTGGTCTCAGCCGGGGTATGGAGATCACCTGCAAGGAAAAGGAGACCCGGTAAATACTCCTGCCCTTGATAAATTGGCAACCGGGAGTGTCGTTTTTAATAAAGCGTTGAGCAATTTCCCTTTGTGTAGTCCTTATCGCGCCATGTTAATTTCAGGCATGTACCCGCATAAGAATGGCGTGGCCGCTAACTGTCGAAAAGGCAGGGATGCCTCTTTGCGCAGCGATATTAAAGGAATGACAGATGTTTTTTCAGAAAGCGACTATGAGGTGTCTTACTTTGGGAAAATCCACTGGCTAAAAAATGATCCTTTGTTTGACGAAAAAGGTACTTATCAAGGAACAACAACCCCCCCGGGGGGGCACTATATTAATCGATACGATACCTATGTGCCCCCGGGACCGGATCGCCATGGGATTGACTATTTCTTTCAAGTATTAAAGGATGATCATTTTGATCCCCTAGTGTATTCCAATGATCCCTTACTTATCGATGGAAAAACAGATGGTGAACAATATAAACCCGGTAGATTCAGTGCGGAAATAGAATCTGAAGCGATTATTAAATATTTAGAAGTGACCCATAAGCAACGTGATCCCGGTAAGCCTTTTTTCATGATATGGTCATTGAATCCACCTCACAATCCTTGGACAGAAGAGAGTACTAAAATGGAGTACTTTGATCAGTACACGGAGAATGGTAAGGTCAATTTGGATCGTTTGCTTACGCATGATAATGCCGATCATGAAGTTGGACATTATGCTCCCTATTATTTTGCAAACGTGAGTGCCGTGGACTACTATATAGGCCTGGTATTGGACAAACTGGAAGAACTGGAACTCGATGATAACACCATCATCGTTTTTTCGTCCGACCATGGTGAAATGTTAGGGAGCCACGGATTGTCAGGCAAACTCGTTCCCCAAATGGAATCACTTAACATTCCGTTTTTGATCAAATGGGGCGACCGTCTCAAGCATAGAGTGGAAGATCGAATCGTGAATGTACCGGACGTTATGCCTACAATCCTTGGGCTGGCCGGACTGGAGGACAAAATACCAAATGAAGTGCAGGGAACGAACTTTTCGGAATTAGTGATAGATGCCAAATCGAACCAGGAAAAGCCGGGGGCGGCACTAATTATGGGATATAGGTACAGGGGTGTTTATACGGGTAAACACACCTTTGTGGTGGAAGAAAAAAAAGGAAAAATCGATAATATTTTCTGTTATGATAATGAGAATGACCCCTTCCAGTTAAATAAGATAAAACCTGGAGAACTGGGCAAAAAGAAAGAGAGGGAACTTAAGGGGCACCTGGTTAGGCTATTGAAGGAAACCCAGGATAGCTGGGTGAAAAAAGAAATAGGTGCCAATTATTTAAGTTATTAAGAAAGCTTAAAAAACAATGAATAGAGTAGGAAACGAGACATGGAGTGACAGTATATTTATTTTCCCAACCCCAGCCGATCATGCGCTTCACATCCTGGCGAACAGGACCGTTCCTCTTCAATGTGTGCTTTACGATGGATCGGGAAGAAAATGGGTAAGAAACGCCACGGACAGTTTAGAAGCTGATATCGATATGTTCGTTTACCAGCCCGGCATGTATTATCTCCCCCTCACTAGTGATATCCCGGATCAAACCTTCAAAGGTTTTCGAAAGAATGCATAGGAAATGCAAACCATCTTACCGAGGCAATTTTTAATGACAAATAACCATAACATGAAAGCGAACCAAGCTATTTCTTCCTTATTCATTGCTGTAGTATTTGTTTCTTGCGCTTCACCTGGCAAGGCCCAGGCTGACGAAGGTATATTAGAACAATTAGACCTGGTAGATTACTCTTACGCAGGTTATGATTTTGGCGAAAGTGAGCTTCCTACCGAGTATGATTTGCCTGTATTTAACGTTGAAGATTTCGGAGCTGTCGCCAACGATGATATTTCTGACCAGGAAGCCATAGAAAAGGCAATTGATCGGGCTGAAATGAAGGGGGGAGTGGTGCTTTTTGGTGCGGGAAAATACATTGTTAATGACACCAAGGGCAATAAGAATGGCATCCTTATAAAATCAAGCAATGTAATACTCAAAGGAACGGGTAGTGGAGAAAATGGAACCATTATCCATATGAAAGAAGCGCTTGACCCAAAGGACCCCAAGAAACTTTGGACCACGCCACCAATGCTCGTATTTAAAGGAAAAGGCGCTACTAGGACCATTGATGCCCCCCTAGTGAAAGATGTCAAACAGGGAGATAAATCAATATTATTTGGAGGCACTCACGGCCTTAAAAAAGGAGACTTGTTGTTCATCAAAGCACAGGGCACTTTTTTAAATGATCGGTTACTAGCGGGTAAAAAGACCAGGGATCTATGGACTACCATCAACGAAAAGGGAGCTGCGGTTCATGAGATCCATGAGGTAGCAGGTGTTTCAGGAAAGAAAGTCACTTTCAGGGCCCCTGTGCTCATCGATATGAATAGAAAAGAGCCCTGGAAGTTTGTTAAGGTTGATTTTATAACGCATTGCGGTTTTGAAGATATCAGGTTTGAAGGGAACTTTTATGAGCCTTTTGTACATCATAAAAACGCCTACCATGATGGCGGATTTACGGCAATTAACATGGCCAAAACCCACAATTCCTGGGTTAGGAATTGCGTCTTTGCAAATGTAAACGTGGCCGTATCTTTCTCTAATTCCCTGACAGGTACCATGCTCAATAGCAGGGTAGTCGGTAACGGAGGTCACAGTAGTTTTGTAGCATCAAGAAGTAGCCGAACATTGATCGCTTATTGCCGAGATGATGCCAACCAATGGCATGGCCCGGATTCTTCTCACGAGGCGGTGGGTACAGTTATTTTACGTTTTGAAGGTATCAATCGCGGAATAGATGCACACGGTAATGTTCCAAGGTTTACACTGTGGGATCAATGTGTAATGGCAGGCTTTGACGGAGACAGTGTGGGCCGGACGAGTCATGGTGCCAATTACACGAATTTGCCAAACCATTCCGTAGGGTTAGTTTTTTGGAATTTCACACAAACTGCCCGCCCGCGGCCTGGGTTTGACTTTTGGGATTTAATGGAGGATACGCCAGGGGATAGGTATGGGCCGCTAACGGCTGTTAACCCGGTGATTGTGGGATTCCAGGGAGAGGGAACTTCATTTATGAATGCCGGGGTGGTGAAATCGTTTGGACAAGCCGTAGAGCCTTCCTCTTTATACCTGTACCAACTCCGGGGTAGGCTAGGAACGATACCCGCTTACCTGGCAGAAAAAACAACTTCAATAAAGTAAGAGGGTATTTATCTTGGGAAAAGCATCCTTAATTTCAGTGCTAGATATACAGGTAGAGTCCCAGTGACGTGAGTTCGATACAAAAATTTGGCTAGATTAAAACGTAAAGAAGATCCCTTAGTGATTCTTTGAGCTTTGGTGCCTTGGTGGCGAAGCTTGCTGGGACACCAAGGCATAAATGCATCAAGGGTCACCAAGCTTACGAGCCAAAACTGCCCCAGGGAACATCAAACTGATAAACAATTATCGAGTCCAGGTTAGTCCTAATCCAGGCCAAAGGTAAAGTTGATTTCTTGCTCCTGTTGTTGATTTATTCATAAGAGAATGCCGACAGGTACGACAGAACGATCGGTTACAAGAAAACCTGGATTCATCTTTAGAAAAACGCGACACCTTGTTCTTCCACTGATAATTGTAAGGTGCTGGCCACCCGGTCGAGAGGAAGGTTTAACCCTATTTTTATCGCCAGGGCCTCGAGTAAAGTTTCTTGATGATGGTAGTGGCTCATGGCAAATGAACATATTGGACTACCTTTATAAACCATCTTCAAAGTGATGATGTTATATTCCGAACCGAATTGTTGTTATGAAAATCAAATTTTATGGCACCCGGGGCTCTATCCCTATAGCTGACCGTGACTTTTTGGAGTTCGGTGGCAACACTACCTCCATGAAAATAACCCGGGATGATGGGCGTGTTTCTATTCTTGATGCCGGGTCCGGCATTCGAAAGTTGGGGATGGACTTGATCGAGGCAGGGTGGAAGCAGCCGGAGTTATTCATTGGTTTTTCTCACTTCCACTGGGACCACCTTCAAGGATTCCCATTTTTTGATCCTGCGTATAACAAAGACCAGGTCATTAACATTTTAGCCATGGGAAAGGAACGGCAATTGGATAACCTGGAGGATATATTTAGAGGACAAATGCGCTCTGAGTACTTCCCAGTACCTTTTGAGGGAATGGGAGCAAAATTTAATTTTCTGAAGTTAGATGAAAACGAGATAGAGCTTAACGGTATGACGATAAAGGTAATCAAACAAAAACACCCGGGCGGTTCTTATGGATACCGATTAGAGGATAACAATAAGTGCGTGGTGATTTGTACGGACCTAGAGCATGGTGACGATGTATCCCCGGTGATTGTGGATTTTTGCCAGGGGGCAGATCTGCTAATACATGAGGCTCAATACACACATGCTGAATTGGCCCATCACAAGGGCTGGGGACATAGCAGTTATGAGCAAGCCATGGAAGTGGCTGAAAGAGCCGGGGTTGGGCAGCTTGCGATGACACACCATGACCCTGGGCATAATGATGAGTTCCTGGGAAAGATAGAAAAGCAATGTCAGCAAAGATTTCCAAACTGTCAACTGGCTCGTGAAGGTGTGGAAATAATTGTATGATCCTTCAATGACTGTTTAAAGCAAAAGCTTCATAAATCACGATCAACGATTCCTACCATTCCCATCCCAGGCCTGTACGGATAATATAGGCGGTTTGAGTTCCATTTAATGCGGGTTGGTTATCAAAATTAAGAGATACTCCTGTCCGAATAAACAGGTCAAAGGGTAATTCATACTTTAGATCTATGTTGGTGTCAAAACGAAACCTGGAAAAATCGTTTAACCCGGTGAAACCAATGTATTCTGCTAAAAGCTCTAAGTCTCCCATATCATATAGGCTAAGCTCGGTGCTTATGTAACCTTCCCAACTATTTTGGCTACCCTGTTCATTCGAGAAGGTTTCATTGTTATTATTCACCCCGATTTTCAGTGACCAGTAAGATTTATTATTGCTATATAAAAAATTTCCAAGGCCGAGCTGAGAGTTCACTCTCAAATCAAGATTTTGTTCACTATTGGAAAGAATGGAGTAACTGTTAATCACATACCAGCTACGATCCAACAAAACACGGAAGTTAAGCTGACCATCTTGCCTCACTATATTTTCAATATCATCTTGGAACGACCTTAGGCTGCTGTAATTAGCATCAGCGATCCACTTGTTCGCTCGATAACCAATAGCATTGCGGTTAGAAAATTGGCGTAAGTTCTGGGCTCTTGTGGCATTGAACCCAAGTTCAACGGAAGCGCTGAACCGATCTGCAAATTTGTCCTTGATTGGACGTATAAATACTATTTCGTTGAGATCCGCCTCCTTAAATAGAGTATCGGTATCATAGATCTTAATTCTATTTTCTTCAATAGTGGCGATCTTGCCTTGGTACGTTTCTTTGTTAACGCTGATAATGAACCGGGTCCCTGTATAGATCTCACTCACCTCTACCCATTTGATTAGAAAATTACTCTCTCCGTAGGAAACGTCTATCTCGAGTACTCCTTTTTGCATACCTTGGATCTCACCCACGAGGACATTTCCATTGTCAAACAAGAGTGAATCTGGACTACCCACTACCTTATTGACAAATGAACCCGTTACCACGAGTATTATCAGTATTTTTTTATTCACTTGATGGGATTACGAAATAAATGACTAAAGCACCATAGGGAGAGCCCTATGGCTATTTTTTTGTCTTGGTGAATTTTTCCAGCACCCCAGGGCGGTAAACAAGATTGAGTAAGCCTAGCACGAGCAATAACAAAGCAATTCCAATGACATTTATTCCTTTGATATGATCCAGTTCGTAAATGAAAAGGTGACGAATTACGGCAATCGTTCCTATCTCAAAGAGTATTGCGAGATAGTTATTTCTTTTGTTCTCATCTAACGATGACAGTAAGGTATGAATGAGTTCAATAATGATGGTGATCAACAAAATCCCTGCAATCAACCCCTGGACATGGACAAGGAAAAGATCATCTACATTAATGGTCTTTTGACTGAGGTCAAAAGCGGTAGTCCTGTTAATAATCGTACGTATGACCAATGCGAGGTATTCAAATGTAGAATACACCAAGATGAGACCTAGTATACCTATTAGCACCCAGGTGAAAGCGTGTAATATTTTATTGATTTGCTTCATAGGATTGGGGATTGATTATTCATAGTGTTTAAAATTTAAAAACGGGTTGACAAAGCCTCTTGTCCAACGGGTAGTTTACCCCAGGTTTAAATAAGATTCCCACCACCCAATGTCAGAACTGAAATCAACGTTTGGATTATCTGCGGGGTCCCAGGACAGGTTGGTTTCTGCCACGGCATTGACTCCAAGTCCTAGGTGCCCATTCATGCCAGTTTAGTTTCAAGATAAGTATTATTTTTCTAATAAGTACTTTGCTACTGCATGATAAGCCGGTAGTGAAGTAGGATCGATTTTTGCATTTTTTGCTTCAGGATGCGAGGCAAAACGTACCAATACCATTTCGGCCTTTGGATCAATATAGATCGTTTGACCATAGACACCACGCGCAGCAAAAGCCCCATGTTCATTGTGCGTGATCCACCACATACTTCGATAGCTCCAGTTCGTAAGCGATCCATAGGCAGAATTCTTGAAGGCTTCTTGGTTTCCACCCTTCATTATATCTTCCACCAATTCCTTTGGGAGGATTTGCTTTTCGTTGAAAAAGCCCTTCTTTCTCACCATCTCCCCAAACATTGCTAAGTCCCTCAAGTTGGCACTGAAACCGCCTCCTGCAAAAGCTATTCCTGCGGCATCCACTTGGTAGTAGCCGTCTACATGAGTTCCCAAGGGTTGCCAGATGCGTTCGGAAAGCAGGGTGGTTAAACTCTTGCCCGTTACCCGGGAAATGATCCATCCCATAGCATCGGTATTGATGGTTTTGTAGCCGAAAACTTCGCCATGGTGGCCCTCTTTTTGTACGGTCTGTAAATATTCATAGTAGTTTGTAGGGCCCTGGTAGTCTTTTGGTTTGGGGAGTGGGTTCCCGGCTGCGGAGAAGGTCCAGATTTCAGCCGCAGGATCAGAATAATCCTCACTATATTTCAGGCCTGTGGTCATATCAAGTATTTGTCTTATGGTAGCATTACCGAAGGCTGAGTTTTTCAATCCAGGAACATAAGTGGCAGCTACTTCATTAGTCTCTAATACACCTTCTGCTAACAATAGGGCACCCAATGTGCCCGTAAGAGTTTTGCTAACCGACATAGCTGCATGGACACCTCCCGGTTCCAGCTCTCCAAAATATTTTTCATACACAATTGTCCCTTTATGGAGAATTAGCATACCATCCGTATAGTTTTCTGATAGTGACTCTTCCCACGTCATGGTTTGATCAGAGTGCCAAGGCGTAAAGGTTAGGGCATCAATTCCCGGGTCAATGCTGACTTGAAAGCTATACCTGTTGGTTCTTGCGGCAGACACCCCGGTCGTAGGCATAAATTGGCGCATGTGGCAGACGCTATAGCGCATAGCCGGAAATTGAAAAAAGCTCCCATCCGCAGCAGTGATAATTTTATCTCGTGCCGGGGGGAATCCTTTCATCCATCCCATTTTTTTGGGGTCAGAATCTTCAGCATCCAGGGGTTTTTGGGCATACAGCCGGTTTGAAAATAGCAGTATGAATGTTAGCCATAGGGTCAAAAACGGTTTCATAATTATTGATTTTGTGATTGGGGTTAACTTTGAATAGCAAAAGACAATTATCCCTACTTTGTCAAGTTCCTGTCTGTAGATAACATTTGTCTATCCTTACAGGAAAATATGAAACCAGGAATCGGAAAGATGAAAATGAGTAGGGATTTTGATTTGCAGTTCATCACTCTTCACCTGGAAAACTGCCATCCTCAAAGGATACAAGCTATCAAGTTTAACCCTTTTCTAATTTTTTTAGTAACTCACGATTTTCCATCTTTCCGATTTCATATTTCATCTTTCTGATTTCCGATTTCATACGCTTTACCCTGGTTCTTAAGTTGAAGTAGGATTATTGATTTCTTTATGTTATGGTCTAATTTGTAACCTGTTCGGATGCAGATAAAACCTGTATAAAAGCCTCTTTTTCGATAGGATGGTGGCACAAGACGTTTTTTTTTGACGATCTATTCTGCAAGTGGGGGATAGTTGGCCAAGATTTTATTAATTCCTGCCTCCATTTTTTCTTGTGGAATCGTCTTTTTTGTTACCGTGGACGTGCCTTGTCCTGACCAAACAAGCGTCTCTGTGCCCATATCAACGATGTCAATGAAGAGGGTACCTATTGTGTAGGTTCTTGTATGAAACTGTGTGGTCGAAACACCTGAACGGAAACCCCAACGCCTGCCATAGCTCCCTCCAACATTCATGGTCGTAGCAGAGGTCTGTTGTTTATCTTCCGTATGTATTTGCAAATCAATCAAAACATCGGGGTTATCTGAAGCCAAATACCCTTTTGTGACCAGGTTTTTGGAAATGGCGGCAAAAATCCGCTTTCTAACCAGCTCATTAACAGGAAGTTTTTCAGAGTCTTCCGAAAAACCGAAAGTTTTGTATTCGGTGAAATCAACTTGATTATCATATTCGAAGGAGGTACGGATTGTCGAACAAGAGCAAAGGATGAGGGTGAGTAAAACTAATGTAGTGGGTTTCATAGCGTATAAAGTATCTAGGATAACAACCATAAAACATAGTTTTTTTCTAAATTGTTAATAAAATAAGCCTAGTTGTAAATCTTTTATAAAGATTGAAATTTTAGGTAAGAGAAAATATTCCTACTGCCTCAATATCAATATTTTGGTAAATAATGATATTGGAGTTCAATCAAATAGTATCGAACCATGTCTACCTCCTGTAAATATCCCCTGTTCACTTTTTTTCTTATCAGTACCCTTTACCATACCTCCATCATGGCTCAAACCAATGAAGAAAGTGATCTTAACCTTATCACTAAGGGTCGTGGATTCGTTAACCTGGCCTTCTCGTTAGATCAGCGAGAGGCAGAAAATGAGAACCAATTTATTAGGGATGTCTTGGATCAGGATCGTCTGAATTACAGGATAACCAGTAATGGCGGGTACGCCATCAAAGATAACTTTGTCCTCGGACTCGGTCTTGGATATGGGAGAAACCGTGAAGACCTCATACAAATCAACCAGGATGGGGAGGAGGTTTTCACAAGGACCGTGGGGCAGGATTTTACGATCACCCCGAACATGCGCAACTATGTCCCTTTAGGCCTAGGCAAATTCCAAGTTTTTATTCAAACAGACTTAAGACTCAATTTTGGTGAGTCCTTGAGGCGAAACATTTTTGTGGATGAGGTGGAAAAACTGGAAACTGAATTCTTTCAAAGCCGGGTAGGGGTTTCACCGGGGCTGATCATCTTTTTTAACCGATCATGGGCTTTTGAAACCTCGGTAGGTTTGGTGGGTTTGACTTCCAGGTGGACCACCGAAACCTTTAACAATGACACGGAAAATCGGACCAGGATCCAGGAGAACAGCGTAGACCTCCAGCTTAATTTGTTAGCCCTTAATCTTGGAGTGGCATTCTACTTTGATTGAACCGAATAAATACCCATAATCATGAAAAGATCAGGACAGTTAACCGCCATATTAATTACTTTTATCTTAATTCCTTCCTGCATAGAAGAAGACATATTTGGTTTGTCTGGTAACAAGCAGGTAAGGGCTTTTGAGATCCCCGGGCAAGCAGGACCTACAACGATCAATCCCGCAGATAACACTGTTATTGTACCCTTTGCTGAAGGTGCAGATGTTTCAGCCCTCGCACCTACGGTTATTGAAATATCCAACTTAGCCAGCATCGAACCGGGCGTAGGGGAAGTGCAGGATTTTAGAGAGACGGTGAGCTATATTGTAACCGCTGAAGATGGCTCGGTAGCTGAGTGGGAAGTGACAGCGGTCATTGCCGAACCTACTCCACAACTTGAAAACAGTAACTTCGATGCCTGGTATGATGCAGGGGGCTATTCACAGCCTGGTGAAAGCGACAATAATACCCTTTGGGATACGGCTAACCCCGGGCTTGCCATTGTAGGACAGTCTAATACTACACCCGGGCAAGTCAGTGGAACTGACCTGGCGGCCAGGCTCGTTAGCATCAGGGCTCCACTGTTCGTAAGGATGGCCGCCGGGACGTTATATACCGGCTCTTTTACCGATGGCTTCCCTGATCCAACAGATCCTCGATCAAATATTACCTTTGGAACTCCTTTTGCGGGACGCCCCGATGCCTTTCGTATTGATTACAGGTATCTTCCCGGGGAGCAATACCTGGACGGTGATGGAAACCCTCTCCCCGGTAGTGATGAAGCCGACCTGTATGTGTTATTGGAAAAAAGAGAAAATGACCAGGTAGAAAGAATAGGAACGGCGTGGTTACGCACGGCAGATCGGGTGGAAGATTGGACGACTATCGAGGTATCCATTAAATATGGTGAGCTCACTTCCATGGACCCGGAGTTTGCTTACACGAACATACTGGCCGGAGAGTCATGGGGTGATCCAGGAGATCGACCGACCCATATTGTCGTGGTATTTTCATCCAGTGCATTAGGAGATTCTTTTACGGGCGCGATTGGAAGCGAATTGTGGGTGAATAATTTTGAATTAGTCTACTAACACGAAATGACTATGCAACCAGGAAAGCTGCCTTAAGAGGGTATTGATATACACGATAAATAGTGCTATGCAACTTATCGTGGCCAAACAAGCTATGTCATGGATATTGAAAAATATTGGTGTCTCCTTAGGGAATTCATTTTGGCCCATTGTGCTTATTTCCAGTCAACCTCCATATTCTTTTTCATTTCACCTTGACGTCGGCTTCTACTACTGCCTTCCTTCATCGTTACAAGGGAACCTCACCATTTACAAAGGTGCAACTAGAATTTAAGACACATTGTTCGCAGGCCGGCTTCCGGGCGGTGCAGACCTTTGCGCCAAAGTCTAGGATGGCCCAATTGATCTTTTTGGGCTCAGCGTGGGTGACTATCTTTTGGGATAGCTCTTGTAGGTAAGGGTCATAACGAATATCGGCCAATTTTCGGGGCCCGAAAAAGCGCTCCAATACGCGCGCCATATTGACATCGAGCAGGGGAGAAGGCTTTTTCAATATGAATAACTCGTAAGCATTCGTGATGTATTGCCCCATCATGGACATTTCTTCTACTTGATCGCGGCGGGTAGGGAAACGGCCTTGCCTTTTTTTCATCTCCTGTGCTAGCTTATAGAGGCGTGAGGCTCTTTGCTTGTACAGGCCCAAGGGTTTAAGAATAGTTTCTAAATCGTTTTGGGAAGCCTCTCCGAGCTTTCGCCAAGAAGAGTATTTTTTAAGAAAGGTGGGGAAATAGTTGGCTACCGTTTCCGCTTTTGTACGCTGTAACAAAACCTCTGAAATAATGCGAACATAATTCGATGCTGACTTCTTTCGCCAAGGGAAATTACGCCCATGGACCTGGAACCAATCTAAAATAGTAGTTTGAAAATAAGAGATCTTAGGGCTGTCCATGTCTTGTAGAATATTAGGTAGACAAAGAAACACATAGAATCAGAAATTGAAAATAGGAAATATGAAAGCAGAAATGTGAAATTGAAAAAGAGGCGGTTGTTCTATTTGAAACATTTCCATCTTTACGAATAAAACCTCTAAACCTATCATTACGCTATCCCCGACTGCTTACCGCAGCAGGATTTCCCCGGACGCTAATAACTGGTAACCTGGATCATACACCCCGCAAAAAACCTAGTTAGCCTGTTCTAACCTGTTTAGGACTCAAAATCTTTCAGGAGAAAGTCATCCGTTTAAGAAGTTTGTGTTAATTTCAACCCATCGACACTTAATCAATAACGTTAATTAACGAAACCCATGAATGAAGCACTACAATCGGCTATAAAAGAGGCGGGGGTTGACATTGCGGAGGTAGAAAAGCAATTAGAATATTTCCGAAAGGGCTTCCCTTACCTAGATGTGGTAAGAGCGGCGTCCATAGGAGACGGGATATTAAAATTGGATGATACACAAATAGAAAAGTGTATAGCACACTACGAGGAACAGCAGTCAGCCCTGCAGGTTGTGAAGTTTGTGCCAGCCAGTGGCGCTGCCAGCCGAATGTTCAAGAAGCTCTTTGCGTATTTGGAAGAAGACGAGCAAAAGGGGCTTGGCGATCCATTCATGGAAAAATTTACTTCTGGGCTTCACGAGTTCGCATTTTATGAAGCTTTAAACGAAAAGCTGGGTCAACAAGGAGAGTCGCTGCAAGAGCTTCGGCAGCAGGGCAAGTTCCATAAGGTGGTGAAAGGCTTGCTGTTAGAAGATGGGTTGAACTACGGCTGGCTACCGAAAGGCCTTTTGCACTTTCATAATTATGGGGATACCGCCAGGACACCCGTGGAGGAGCATTTTGCAGAAGGGGTGATGTATGCCTTAGGCGCAGGAAATAGGGTTCGTTTGCATTTCACTGTCTCTCCTGAACACCAACAGCCATTTGAGGATCATGTGTCAGAAGCCAAAAAAGGGTTCCCGGGGCATGAATTTGAAGTAAGCTTTTCACAGCAAAAAAAATCTACCGATACAATAGCCGTAACACCGGAAAACGAACCGTTCTATGATGAAAACGGGAACTTACTTTTTCGCCCTGCCGGTCATGGCGCTTTGTTAGAAAACCTCAATGATATAGAGGCTGACTTGGTGTTTATTAAAAACATTGATAATGTAGTACCGGATCATTTAAAAGACGATACGGTCAAATATAAAAAAATACTTGCGGGGCTATTACTGGAAACCCGTGACCAGGTATACAGCTACCTGAGGCGGTTAGAGCAGGACATCGACGTGGAAGAGATGGAAAAGATAGAGCAATATGCCAAAGAAGTGCTCCTGCTTGATCTTGCTACCGGGGATACTGCAGGTCCCAGCGCCCGTAAAGCGCGTCTTTTTGATGCGCTGAATCGTCCTATTCGTGCTTGCGGCATGGTAGAGAATACCGGTGAACCCGGCGGTGGACCGTTTTGGGTAAAGGACAAAAACGGGAAGGTATCACTCCAGATCGGGGAAACGGCCCAGCTCAACCCCAATGATCCCGAGACGATGGCCAAACTCAAAAGCTCTACACATTTCAGCCCTACCGATATTGTCTGTTCAGTAAGAAACTTCAAGGGAGAAAAATTTGATCTTTTGCAATACCGTGACCATGATACCGGTTTTATTACGGAAAAATCGAAAAGCGGCCGAAAGCTGAAGGCTTTGGAATTGCCCGGCCTGTGGAATGGCTCCATGGCAGGCTGGATCTCACTATTCGTGGAAGTGCCTTTGATCACGTTTAACCCAGTAAAAACGATCAACGACCTGCTTCGCCTGGAACATCAAGGTTAGTCCTCTTGAGATATAGGTAGAAACTGGGGCCAGTGCAAAAAGCCGGGAAAACCGTGAGGAGTAGACCAAGCAAGTTGCCGGTCATTGTGAATAAACACATTTTCGCAAAAATGCTTGGAGTTGGGATGACAAAAACGGCAAAAATAATCGTCACAGCGAGGCTGGCGTAGTTTGTGGGTGGGTTACGAAGCTGCCCCCTTCTCGTGTGTGATCA
>JANQLQ010000319.1 GCA_028280565.1 Fulvivirga sp. | reverse complement strand
TGCTGGCCTTGATAAAGCATCTACCCATTCTACTACGGCAAAAGTGATGAAGTGGGGGGCGCCATGATCGTTTATCTTGTATTTTGAGGGCATTATTCTGTAGATTGGAAAGCAAGTTACAAACTTGCAACAATTTGTAGGCGTAAGTTACGCTATCGCTAAACTTAAGCCAGAAAGGGGGATTCTATGATATAGCATCAAAAAGTTCTTTAAAATTGGTCAAATTCAATTTTTTTTCACTTTGTGTTCCATCAGTTTCATCTTTAATAATACCATGATACGCTGGAAACAATCTATCCCCTTTTAACACAATTCGAATAGTTTCTGACTTGTCGTACTCATCTGGTAATAGAGAAGAAATAATTATCTCCCTATAATCATTATATTTAGAATCAATTCTTTCAATCATAAAATTGTTACCAGAATTCCAAAAGGTTTGCTTAAATTCTTTTTTACCAAAGTCGTTTTCTATGGCAATGTAAATGAATAAAATCTCATCTTGAGAGTATTTAAGGTAGTCACAAAAATTAACAAATTTAGGAGAAGAGTCTAAATCATATTCTAAATCCTCATCAAAATAATCTTTTGGTTCCATATGTAGGATTCTCCATTCAGTCTCATTTTTTATATGATACTTAAATAGAATTTTTATTTCATTTTTCATTATTTCTTATTTTTTCCTCTTTTACCTAAATCTCTACCTTCAAATGCTTTATTTATCTGCCTTATAACATTTTTTGCTCCTTCTTGTCCTTTTAATTCATCTTCTATTTCCCTAGGAGTTTTAGATAATAAATCCTCTATATCAAAACCTTCCAAATTAGGGTTATTGCGTAAATCTTTGAGTTGTCCAGTTCCTTGCAGTTGTTCCACTAAAGAAATATCTGGATTCGCCTTGTCTGTAAAATGTTTTAACTTATTTAAGGAGGCATCTATACTTGGAAATTCTCGCTCTTCGGGTCCCTTTTTAAAATTCTCAGGATTCCTTAAATCCTCAGGAGTAAGGTAGACTCCATCTTTTTTTCCTTTGACTTCAATATAATTTTGAGTCTCCCATTCATTCAACGTTTCCCCTTCTGCTAATCTACGCTCATACCATTCTATCAAATCCCGTTCCCAATCTGGCTCATTAGTCGATTCATCACCAGAAAGAAAAACAAAAGGAATGAACAATAGTTGTGTACCGGAGATTGTCGCACCCATGTAGGTCCTTAGGGTATGTTTAACCGCTTCCTTAGCACCACGTTCTGTCGCTTTTTGGAGTACAGGTATGACAGGCATTCCCTGCCAAGCTTTATTCCTTTCATCAATGTTTGGCTCCCTAATCACTCCACTAACATCCTTTGCTTCCAAACCATCCAAGTCAATAGCTATTAAAGGTCTGTTACTAGCGAATTGGTAAGGTGTAAGCCAAGGAAATTCTTTAGTAAGAGGATCTACGCTCAAAAACCTTCCCAATGCCGGATTATAAATCCTAAACCCATAATCATAGTGGTTAAGTCCCCATTCCCCTACCTGGTCCTTTTCCTTCCCGTTAAAGCCATAACGGTACGCCTTTACGCAAATTTTTAAGCCACTACCCTTCTTTTCTAGAGCATCCTTCCAAAAAAACTGGTTTTGCCCCTAAGACCCTCCTGGTCCATTTTCAATATTTCAAGTCAACCTGTCCACTCGTTTGAGAACAGTTAAAGATAACAACTTCATCCCGTTTCCAACGCTCCCTGGGGTCGCTAACTTCGGGCAGGGCATCAGTACTCCATTCCCAGGTTGTAAGGTGCATCTGCGGTACTCGGCCGGGACCGCTCTGCGTAAGAAGCAAGGGTGTAATAAACTCCCTGCGGTCGCCCTTGCTTTTTACTCCGTTTGCCCGTCCTGCGTTCCTGGCTGCGGCTATTCCCACTACCCCCAGGCCCCAAAAAGGTATGCTGCGCATGGTTTAATTCACTGGGGGTAGCTCCATAGCCCGTGTTGGTGCTCGCCTGCGGGCTCGGCAGCCACACCACGATGTTTTCGATAAAAAGGAAGGTGGCGTAAGGTGTTGACGGCCAGCCGGGCTATATCGCCCTTTCCCTGGCCGGGCTGCCTCACACTCGCAAAACGGCTCGCGGATCAACGAGTAAGTTTCAACCTTCTAAAGCAAGACCAGCAGGCAGGACAGCATTTACTTACCGCGCCCAAGACGTTGCTTTTTCATAGGAAGAGTTTGCAGTGGGCTTGGAAGGATTTTGTAGCGGGTGCAAAACCAACCAAGACTATCAAAGCGATAAAGTACACGCAAGGTTTCACACCCGCTACAAAACCCCGTTTACCTTTCCGTACTTTACGAGTAATCTACGTAGATAATTATATAATTAACTACGTAGATCAAAGTACAGCCGTTGTTTTGCTCGGAGTACGCTTGGGTGGTAGGTGGATTTTGCGGGGCGTGCTTCGAGCAAAACAACGTTACAAGCCCAACTACTTTCAACGGATCAAGGCAGGTAGTTTATATGGCGCGTTAAGGGTGCGATTCACCCCATCAACCCTATGCGGAGCATGCCGAGCAGCTTTTTTTGCCGGGAGCGGGGGCTTTGGCAGGCAAAACAAGCTGCCCCACAAGGTGGAAGGGCAAGGTGTACTGCCCTTGGGACGGGGCTAGCGCAGGGGATATTTTACATAATACCAGTTATAGACACCCGGCATCATCGTTGTGCGGTAGCACACCTTTGACAGCGCACAGGGCTGCTATAACTGGTATTATGTAAACATAGCTTAGGTTCGCGCGGTGGCGTGGGACCGGTCGGGGGTTGGGTTGACTCGTGGACTTGTTTACTTCTCCCCTTTCCTTTTAAAGCCAATCGGTTCACGGGGCTGGTCTTTCTCTTGGATCAACTCTTTTAGGTAGGCAAAGATCTGTTTGATACTTTTGCCCTGGTTGGACACTTTGGCTTCCAACTCATTTACCTTGATCAGGAGGTCTTTATGAGTCAAAAGCATTTGACGCATTTGGGTAAAAATGCGTACCACACGAATGTTCATTTCTATGGCTTGATCACTATTGAGCACACAGGAAAGCATGGTCAACCCTTGCTCTGTAAAACAAAAAGGAGCATAACGAAGCCCTTTCTTATCTTCTTTGGAGATCACAAAATGTGATCTCCAATGCTCGAACTCTTCTTGGGTCATCTCGAACATGAAGTCCCCTGGAAAACGTTTTTTATTACGCCGTACGGCTTGTTTTAGAGCGCGAGTTTCCACCCCATATAGCTCTGCCAAGTCACGGTCTAACATTACTTTATGACCCCGTATACTGTAAATCTTATTCATGATCACTTCATCGGGGATACTAACTTCACTCATTGACATACGTAGGCGTTTGGGATCCTTACTTGGTTTTTAATCGTTTGATCATAGTAGGGGATAAGCCTGATATTTTAGCAATGATTTCTATGGCTATTCCTTCTTCTTTCATCGCTTTTGCCATCTCTATCGCCTTTTCCTTCTTCCCTTCTACATTTCCTCTTTCTAGGGCCTCTTTTTGATAGCGGCGCTTTAGCTCGTACGCCGTCATGTATTTCGTGCTCTTCTCTAACTCCTGCAGCAAGCCCACGTCTTTAAAGCTAAAATACGTCTTCTCGGTGATGATCAAGTGATCCAAAACAGGCGTACGCAAGATGCGGCCCACCTGGATCAACCGGTCCGTAACGTCACGGTCCCCTTCAGAGGGCTTTAGGTTCCCAGAAGGATGGTTGTGCACCAAGATGATACGGACCGCTCGCTTTTGTAATGGAACACTGAACGCCTCCATAGGCTCTACGATCGTTTGCGTCACCGAGCCCATGCTCACCAATTCGATGTTCAATATCTTGTTCGCACTGTCCAGGCTGATCGTCCAGAAGTGCTCACGGTTGCGGTCTATCTTATTCTCACGTAACAAGATCTTCTGCATGATGCCGTAAATGTCATCCGAGCAGAGTACCTGGATCTTTCGGGAGTTCGTCAATTTAATATGCATTCCGTACGGGATTAAAGGTAATTGTTTTGATTCATTTATAAAGGATGGTAACGATCGATATCCTGTTGTAAATCGTCCACCTGGTTCACCAAGTACGACTCGGTACTGCTTACATACCGGTGACCCGCCCTATACTGTACTTCCCGTAGGTTGTACTGTTTCAGCCAATGGGTGATCACAGAAGTTCTTACCTGTTTGAAGTTGATGAACTGCTTATTCTTGGATTTGATTTCATTGGTTAAGCCTTTCCAGATTTGCAATGTATCATTCGCTTTTTGCTGTCCTGCACTTGGTACGGGTAAAAACAGCCTTTTGGTTTCTTCCTCTTGATATTTGAGTAGTTCGGTTCTTGTAGTGTACTGGTAGTCCATCAATTCTATAATTTGGTGGGATTTTAGTTCTAGCGTTCTTTCATTACTTTTCCGGCTGCCTGCCACGAAGATTTGCCCTGCTTTTAGTGCCAGGTCATTGACAGTCAGCCTTTCCACTTCCGGGGTGGTGATTCCTTGATTAACCAGGAGACTTAGGATCGCTTTATTCCTCGCTTTGCTTAAGCGGTAATTTGCAAACCAGTTTCGATTTAACCTTTCATCATTTTCGTTCGGAACGGAATACGCATTATAAAGGCTTTCTAACTGCTGCTTATCGAGTATTTGATAAAGTTTCCTGGTTTTGCTACCCCTGATTTTTAGGTGCTGGATGGGGTTGTCTGTTCGTTGGTTTTGGTCGATCTGCCAGGTAAAAAACTGTTTGATCACATTTAGACGGATATTTCTTGTCTTGTTCTCCTGTCCTTTGTTCTGTAGGTGATTGAGATAGCTTAATACTTCCTTTGCTGTCGCATTTTCTATTTCCGTATTGTCCCGGTCCAGCCAGCACAAAAAGTCCAACAAGTAACGGTGGTAATGCTGTACCGTACCACGGCTCTTGCCTTGCTGTTGTAAATAGGCTTTAAAGCTGCTCATTTGTTTTCTCGATGAAATGGGTATATAACTGGGTACTCTCCAGGCTGCTGTGACCTAAGAACCGCTGGATCTGTCGCAACGCCATCCCGTTTTGTAACAGGTGCGTGGCGATGCTATGGCGGAGCGTATGCAAGCCAATTTCTTTTTGTTGCAAAACCGGGTCATCCACGGCCAACTGCAACAGTTTTAACCGCCGGTACAGGGATCCCCCGGTCATGGGATTACCGCGCATGCCAATGAAGAGTGAACTGCACTGGTTCTTTTTTAACAAGGCAGGACGGTGGTCGTAACGCCATGCTTGTAAATACTTAGCGCTCGATGTACTGAACGGTACCAACCGTTCTTTGTAGTTCTTGCCTTTTTTCACGTGCAGTATCCTGCGGTCAAAGTTGATATCATCGATGGTTAAGTGGACGCCTTCTTTCCTGCGGAGCCCGCAACTGTAGAATGCGGTGAGCAGGGCCCGGTCACGGGCGTTGAAAGCTTCCCACTTGCTTTCAGTAGCTTTGGGCAGGTTAGTAGGCAAATCCCGGTAGGTGGCTTTGTACAGGGATTGGATTTCTGCGGGGGTCAGTACCGTAATGTTGTCTTTGGCCAAGGGCAGTTGCCGTAGATTAACAGGCGGAATACCTTGTGTGCCTTTGTGCTGTAAGAACTCATAAAACTTTTCCAACGACTGGATATGCTTGTTTAAATAGTTATTGGACAGGCCTCCGCCACGCCTTAGATTACCCCGGCTGCTGATGTGATTAAAGTAACTTTTATAGTCTTGGGACCGTAGTTCGGTGATCCGGTGGATCTTATTGGATTCTAGGTAGTGTAAAAACTCCCGGATGAGCGCGGGCATATGATCCGTGCTTTCTTTGCAGTAGCCCAAAATATCCAGCCATTCCCGGTAAGCTTTCTCTAAGTAGTCGTAAGAGGGGTTTTTGAGGGGTAAATTTTTCATTCGGTCATACCTTCCAGTGAACTTTTTGAACTAGCTTTTACTTTACTGATTTTCTTTGACTTACAAGGTTCATTTCCCGATTGAACCGGTTTTGAACGTTCAGCCTGGGGTAGGAAGCCTTTTAAATTTTCCAACCCCTGATCTAACGCGCTATTGATTTGCTCTTTTAATCGGCGGTATTCTTCATAGCTGGTAACCTGGTAGTGGTAGCCCTGGTTCTTGTTGCCTTTCTCTCGTTTGATGTAGTAATTGCTTTCCAGATGGAGGGTCCATCTTTTTTGATTGCTGTGGTTGATCCGTAGCTTTTTCCTGATCTCCCGGTTGGTAAAGGTTTTCTTGTTCTCAACTTCCAGGTAAGCTTTGATCTGTTCGAGGTATTTCCGGCAAGCCCCGTTGAGTTCATCAGACTTTCGGATCAGTATTTCTTTGAGCAGTTGGTTGGCTGCTTCTACATCTTCCAAAGTACTTTCTATGTACGCTTCCCCGTTTTCATCTGCTTTGAGTTCCCTTTGATGCTGGTGGTAAAAGGTCACTACCTCGATGAACTGTAAGTAATGGTTGTTCGTCCTTCTCGGTTTAAATATGGCTGCCGGGATTTTCAACAGCTCTGCATAAGGATTCACTACTTTGATGGGTTCTAACAGCCTTTGGCAGTTGCGAAGCAATGTAGCTGCTGTTTCCTCATTATCCCGATTGATCTTTCCGGCACTGGCTCTCCGCTGATAATCCATGATTCTACTGTCTTGCTCTTCTGATTCATCTAAGTAGATCAAAAAACTTCTGTTGGCATTGTCTTCATAGATTTGCTCCCGTGTGGTGCAACCTGCCACGCTTACCGGGCCTTCTACTACTAAATGCAGGGTTCTTGTCTCGCCTTTGGTGTTCTTGTGCGCTACCGTCTTACTGATCCGCTTTTTACTTTGAAGTTCACGAAGTGGATACAATACATTTTCCGCCCCGTCTAGGTCTTCTATCAGGATCAGTTTGTGTTTCAGTTCTCGCTGGCCAAAGTAATAAAAGGCATTTTCTGATAGCGTGGTGATTTCTATCCTGTCTTCTTCGGGGATCAACTCTCCTACTTTCTCCTGCAAATGGGTTTTTCCTGTTCCCGAACTTCCTAAACTCACGATATGCAAAGGCTGTGGACGCTTCCGGCTGGTGAATATTAAAAACATGATCAGCCGGTTGATCTCTTCGCCTACCATCCCGCTTTGGCCTATTAATTCGTTGGTTCTTTCCAGTAAGTTCTCGGACTTCAGGAAGGTTTCGGCGGCTTTTCTTTCTTCTGTAGATAGCTTGGGGCTTTCGTAGGGTTTAGGTTCGTTTTCCTTGATCTGTTTTAAGCGGTATTCTTCTAATTGCCCGGTCAACTCTGACAAGCTGGCTGCTATCACACTGGTACCGATTTCCAGTTTCTCGGCCGTTCGTCTAACCAGCTTCTCGGTTTGATTATCATTATATAAGTCCAGGTTGTGACGTACTGGCGGAACGCTGCTGTCTTTGAGTTCTATCTTTAGCGTTACACGCATCCGGTCCAACCCTTCCAGTTTGATGCCGCCTAGTACCGTGAGCTTTAACAGTTCGTTTTCGTAGACCAGGGATTCAGGATTGGTACAGTTGAGTTTTTGCTTACTCATAAAATTTATTATTCTGATAAATATGTCGTAAATCTAAAATATCTATCAGAACATAGCAAGCCTCTTATGACTTTGTTTTGACTTTTATATCAGCTACTTTTACCAAATCCTTACTATTTATATCAATTCAACTACTTTTTAGTATGACTTTAGGAGAAAGAATGACCGGGTTACGCAAAAAGCTTAAGCTCTCACAAAACGAGCTGGGCAAGCGGGTAAGTACTTCCGGGGATATTATTGGACGGTATGAAAGGGATGAAGTTAAGCCCTCCATCGAGGTGGCCAGCAAGATCGCTGACGAGTTGGAGGTTTCCTTAGACTACATGATGGGCAAGACTGATATCGAACTGGACAAGGCTATTGTTAACCGGGTGTTGGAGATTCAAAAGCTTTCACAGGATGACAGGGATTGTATCCTTAAAAACCTTGATGCATTCCTCAGAGACGCTAAAACCAGGCAAGCTTATGCTTCTTAGAAGCTTTTTAATCACTATCATCTATTTATTTATACAAAGTTGTCAAGTAACTCCTACTGATACAGAAAGAAAAATAATCGGGGCATGGATAATTGAAAATGTTGAAAACCCTCAATTAAATAGTGATTTCCATTCAGGATTTTTACTTTCTTTTACTAAGGAAAAAGTTTTTCAACCCAGAAATGGTCAATGGAAAATCATCAAAGAAAATGATAATATCTTAATAAAAATAAATTCTAAGTTATCTGGAATTAGTGGTAAGTTTTCAATGGCCTTTCACCCCCAAGAAACTCTTCGACCTTCTGAAGTTATACTTCAGTCTATTGATCCAAAGAAAGAGTCTTATAAACTCACGCGAATGGAAAACCAGCTTGAAAATTTTTTATAACATTATTCCTCTCCATACCTTCTGAATCTAGGTTCAGAAGCTCTCTTGCGCTTAGGTTTTGTTTTTTTAAGGTTCCCAGATACTTTTTCTACAATTTCTAACCCTATTTCTTCTATTCTAGGGTTATCAGTGGGATTTTCACCTGTTAAAATGACATTTAGAATGGCTCCTAAAGCTCCCGAGTTTTGAAATTCCGGCTCATCTGGCACTATTCCTTCTCTTATTCCCTCCTTTAAATCGAATATAGCATTAGGCAAAACATTATTAATTTGATCCTCTAGCGCTCTCCTGTCACGTCCAAAACCATATAAGGCATAAAATTCAAATGCTACACTTATTATGTTTGCTGCACCGACCGCAGCAGTACCTGATCCTCTGTTTCTGGAACTTATACCTTGAATAGTTTTTTCTTTTAATCTTTGATCAGGCACTCCAAATCTATTCTTTCGTAGCTCTATCTTTATCTCAGCCGGATCAAAGGTGGGATCTCCATTTTTTCCATGTAATGCCGGATTCTTTATTTCGCCCAATGAGTTAGGTACAGATAATGCCAGTTCAGGATGAAAGTCTTCTAGTGTAACTTCTGGAACGTCCAAATAACCAATTGTAGGATTCAGTCCAATCTCATTAGTTCTCCAATTTTTTGGATCCATGTTAGCTATCCACCAGTTTGTACGGAATACATAATTAAAATTATCTAGCTTCAATTCTATTCTTCCATATTTAGACTCAATCAATGCTTCGTCAGCATCCAAATACTCCAACCCATCTAAATCAATGCCATCAATAGGGGTATTGCTGGCAAATTGATAAGGCGTCAATTCAGGAAATCCTCTCGTCAACGGGTCTACACTCAGGAACCTCCCCAACGCAGGGTTATAGATCCTAAACCCGTAATCGTAATGATTGAGTCCCCATTCCCCTACCTGGTCCTTTTCCTTCCCGTTAAAGCCATAACGGTATCCTACCAGGTCAGGATCATAGGCTACATCCGGGACCAATTTTTCATGGATAACGGTAAAGTCATCAAAATAGATCTTTGTCCTGGCCGGGCTTTCATTAGACGTATAGATGTAGAGATATCCGTCTTGCTGGGGGATTACCTGCAGGGCTAACCGTTCGTGGGGCACGGGCGTGTCGCCTTGGCGCGCGGCATTGCTGAGCGCAGTAAAGCCGGCGTTCACCAGCACATAGTCATCGTCAAACAGGAGGTAATTCAAGTAACCATCTACCTGCTCGGTATTGTTATCGTCCCCTACAAAAGGTATTCCTGCAGCAAACAGGTCGGAAAAGAATTCACCTAGCGCCATCCCTTCCTGGGTGGCAGGAAAACCGAAGGCATCCACAAAGGCGTTACCTAACGCTACGCCCACATTAGTAAGGTCATTTGCGTCTTCGGGTGACTCGTATTTACCATATACTTCGGTAGTGATCTTATCTCCTGCCTGTACCCTGAGGCTTTTGGCCAGGCCTATGATACTGTCCTCTTTGGCGGTAAGTAAAAAAGAGTGAGAGGCCATCTCGTCTACTCCCTGGTTCACAAAAGTTTGCGTGTGATTGAACACCATATTATTTATTATGGCTACGCTAGTGTAGTTCTCAAACTCCGGGATCTCGATGAGCGCATCGGCAGGCTCCATGGTGGCGATGGCAGTATCTGGGAACCAATGCACTGTGGGCAGGTCCATACCATAGGGATAATAGGCCATGGCCGAAACGATAGAGGGCCGGAAATCCGCGGGGGTAGTTCCGCTTACCGTGCTTTGTTTGCGATCGGTGACTACTGCCCTAACGTTCCCCAGGTGGTCTTTAAGTTCATATTGCTTAAGATCCAACGTGCGGGCATGCACGTTGGGAGGAGCGGCCGTTGTGTCTGCCGTGGTTCCTGCTATATTGAAGTTTTTTCCGTCCTTTCCCTCTTCAAAACTGAACCCGGGCTGAAGGGTGAGGGTCACTCCCTGGTCAAGCGAATAGGACACTCCCTGGTAACTATTCACAGTCAAATCGGTACTCACTTGCGTCACGGGCTGTTGTGTATTCGTTGTCGCCCCTCCCGGGGTATAATTGCCTAGGCGGTCGCTGCCGTACAATGGTATCTCTATCAAGTGGGGAGTACCTGCAACCCCTTCGATGTCTTGCCGGCGGTAAGTGGCCATGAGGTTGCCACTGGCATCCCTTACATAATAGGTCGAATAGACATTGCCAAATCCATCCGTCGTTTGTTTTCGAACCCGGTTCCCAGCGGCATCATACATAAATTGGGTGCCTGGACCATTGGCTTTGTTCAATGCATCTACTTTTCCATATACCGTCCAGTCAATGTCTATGGCCTCTTTTTCATCGCGGGTAAGGTTGCCTATGGCATCGTAATGGTAGTTGCCTAGGTCTTGCGATTCAATGTCTTCGGTGTGAAGCGTTGTATCGGCAATGTTGTCTACTACATGATCCAGCCTGTTGTTGCCTGCTTGCAAGTGATAGGTCAGTGCATCAAAGTTCACAGCATCGATATTGTTGCGATTCAGCGTTTCCAGGTTGCCGTTAGCGTCAAGTGTAAAATCGGCATGAAACCCTCCACGGTCATAAAATGTGCCTTCGCGGTTCACGTTGAACCGGCTGTCTTTGATCCTGTTGAGTTCGTCATAAGCATATTGGAAGCCTGTGCGCATCCAGCTATCGTCAGAAGCATGTGTGCCCATCTCCCAGGCGCTGATGTTACCGTTAAACAGGTCCCTTCCCGTGGGCGGAGCAAGCTCTCCAAGTGTACTCCCGTTGCGCTTATAGTCCCCTCTGTAATAATTCAATGCCATAGCAAAGGCATCCACCCCAACGTTACCGGCAGGCGCACCTTGTCCAGCTGGGTTATTGATCGCTTTTAACCAGCCGTGTATGGTGTAGACATAGTCTAGCTGCTGGACCTTATCATGGCCTATGATCGCCTGCTTGAGCGGGCCATGAGCATAATAATGGTATTCGGCATCCCGGTCCCATAATTCACCATCCGCAGAGGTGAGGACCTTTTTGATCCGGTTGTCGGCATCGTATTCGTATTGGTGATAGAACTGGTCGGGCTGACCGGGGTTATACTTTACTTGCAATACATTGCCACTGAGCAGGTCGTATTCGTACTGGATCAGCTTTTCTCCTAGTCCCGGTACGCTTTGAACCAGCCATTCCACGTTGCCATGGGGATCGTAGCTGTAAATGGTATAGGTACGATCTTCCAAGGTAAGGTCTGATCCATCCTCATCGAGATAGGTATAAGAGACCCGGTTTTGCAAGAATCTTTGTGGCTCAAATAAGGCAACTCCATATGCGTCACTGTAGATAGTCCGTGTCTTTTGGGTCCCTTGGACGGGGAAGCCAGGGGCATTCGTCATGCGAGTAAATAGATCTATTCCCTCCTGGCTTTCTCCTACTTCTATGATCCTGCCCAATGGGTCATAGAGGGTATAGCTGTATACACTATCAAGGGCTTGTTTAGCATTTTGAGAAAAGCGTAGCTGACCTAGGTCGTTATAATAAAATTTTGTTTCCCCACCGTCGGGGCTGTATTGTTTTACGAGTTGACCCAAGCTATTGTAGTGATACCCCGTCTCCATGGTGTGAGCATCGGGGTTGGTAGTGCTAAATCCTTTGGGGGGTATCGTACGCATCAAGTTACCCGCACGGTCATAATAATATAGTGTGTAGTGGTGATACCCTAAGTTATAGGTCAGCGTAAGATTATCGTTCACATTTACCGGGTTGCCACAACTGGTATTGTAGGCATCGCGGAAGCTTTCCAATTGGTGGTTTACATATTGGTTTTGTTGATAATCCAGTGAAGCTATAATACTGTTGGCATTTACCTGTTCGCAAGTGAAAGGTTCAGCCTCGAAGACATAGGGTTTGAAGCCGTCGGGGACTTGTATATCCAAGGGGGTATCACTGAAGCGAAAGCATAGGGGAAAGACTTGGTTGCACGTGGAAGCAGGGGCACCGAAGGTGTAGATGTTACTTAACCCTGAAGTACGAGACACTGATTCTCCTGTTGCCACCATACGGAAAACGCCAGCTTGTAATTTAGTATCGAATACTTCCAATTGCCAATTACCATTAACATCTACGCTGGTGCTGATAGGCTCGTTCACATCACCTATATATCCCATGTATTCAATACTTGTAGTCTCATTGACAGACCGGGTATTGACTACGTATACATTAATTTTATCACCTGGTTGCCCTGTTCCAAAAACTCTAAAGAAAGACTCCGTAATTTTTTCAATGTTGGTGATTACAGGAGGTGCTTTGGACATGTTTGCCATACCCAGTGCTACTGGCATCCAAATACCCGTGCCAGTTCCCGCAAGCTTCCTACCCATCGTGTTAAAACTGTACTGGATACTATCGGCACTATTTGAGTTGATCGAAGATAGGTGATTACCTGCAATTGGGTTATAAGAAACTAACTCGTTATAATACACATTGACGTCAAAACTGGATGAAACGTTATCCCGAAGATCAATAGTACCGTTAATGTAATTACCATAGGCAATTGTATTTCCTAGTTCTCCATCAAAACCTGAGGTACCTACAGTAATATCACTTGCACCTGTTATAAGGATACCCGGATCACCTTGGTGCGAAGGTACCAGGTTAAAATCAGCCCCGATAATATTAGCCCCGACGTCCACTTTACTACTATTATTGATGACCACTGGCCATTTGGGCTGGGTAGCATAATCGAAAAGGGGGTCTTTGAACCATTGAATAATATTGGCACCTAAATCGACCTCCGTACTATTAATAACGTAAATACCATGACCTTTTGTAAAGATTTCGAGCCCAATAATAACTACGTTACCAGATTGCACGGTAAACCCAGCATCTTGGACGGATAAATTCCTAAAGTCAAAAATAATATTGAGTCCATCAGAAGGATTTGTGGTACTTCGGGTAGGGGTAGGTTGTGAAAGGCCATCTATTTTCAAGCCTCCCATGGTTACTGCCGGAAGTGGTGAGGTAATGGAAATGGTATGGGGGTTACCGGCTGGGTTAAGATCAAAAACTATGGCTTTGTTCGGACTTAGATCCAAATTGGCTTGCTGCAGTGCATACCTAAAGCTGCCCGGGTTCAGATCATCATTTGTATTTGTTACCGTAAATACGATATCTGGGGCAGTTGAACCTTCAACAAAGGGATCGACGAATTTAAAATAGCTAGGAACTTCTATATCGGGAACACTCCCTTGTGGCGGCAAATAATCCCAGTCCGGCGCGGGACATACTTTTTCCTGGGCGGTGTTCACCACAATGTCAAAATCGGAAGTCAATACTTTTTGTATATTGAGTTGTTGCTGATCCGTACCGGCCCCGATAATCTCACTCGAAAGAGGATCAAAAACAAAATCTACCTGGCAGTAGCTTTCACAATTTGCCTCCAAAGCATCTACCATTGCCTCAAGCTCACACGCTGAAACGTCAAACACCTGCGGATCCCTCGGATCACCGATCAGCACGTTGATCTGCCTGGCAGGGTCTAACTCCAAAAGAAAGGCATCTCCTTCGATGTAAAGCAACTTATTATGTAGATCATTGACTACAGCGTCGGTAAAGGCCTGGCGGTTATCGGCACAAGACTTTATACATTGATTGACCAGCAGGGCCTGTTTCACTTGTCTAATGCCTGCATCACCATCGTAGGTATAATCACTATAGGTGACACATTGATATATAACGTGACGTTGCTGGTAAGAAAGGCACTGAAATTGCTCCTCCAGTGTGGATTGTTCACATGAATTAGCAGTATCCAGCTGGTTATGACGACTGATATAACCTGTCATACAATTGCTCATAGCCGGATCATCGGGGTCGTAATAGAAAAGTTTATATAGGTTCTCCCGCGTAGGCTTACTAGGTGCCCCCGTGTAAAAGCCCTCTTTACGAATGATCTGTCTTACAGTATCCGTTTCTATCTCTCCTAAACGTGACTCCAGTGTAAGCAGGAAATTATCAATAAAATTGTACTCAAATTCGATTAAATCATATCCTTCGGGTGTGTCTTCCGGCCCCGGTTGTGTAGTGCTCAAAAATTCGTAATTCTGTACTTGCTGCAGCCATACTTCCCAAACCAACGGGCAATTATACAAGGGTAAAGTACCGTCTGTTTCTTGTAAAAGATTAGACATCATGGTATTGAACTCCGCCGGTTCAAGGTATACTGATGTTTGGGTAGGTGAATAACGGAATGCCAAGAACCGATAACTATCATAGCCGTCTTGTGGTAAAACTTCTAAGGGGTCAAATGTACCGGGCTCGCGTGGTGAGCGTTCTAGTTCTTGGGTCCAGTAGTCTAAAAAGTGCTGGACAAAATCAAACGTAGGCAAAGTACTACAGTCAGGCTCTAAGCCGCAGTCATCTAAAATACGAGGGATATTGATCATCTCACCGTCACAGCCCACGGATATTTGATAAAACTCTTCTCCGTCAACATTAGGGATAGGAACATAGCCTTGTTGATCGAGGTAGCTGTACAACCCATCAAGGTCTACCTGCTCTCCCCTCAGGTAGGCGTCGATAGGGGTAAATATGGTGGACAATTCATCCCGGTAATGTGTTTCTACCGAATCTAAATGATTATCCAAGTAAAAACTCCCCTCCACGGACCGGTTGCTGGTCTTTACCCTTTTTTCTAAGATAAAGTTCCCAGATAAATCCGGGATGGTATCCAATTTACTATATACTGTATCTTTTTGACTACAATCCAAAGCCATGGCTTCAATGTTGAATTCCGTTAACACCGAAGTATTGGATGGGTTATCTTTATTATGAAGAATGAACGACACCAGGTAGTCACAGGTCTGGCAAGTGCCGCTGCATAATTCCTCTACAATTCCCGGGCTCAATGTATAATCGACGATCAGGTCAGTCGGAACAGTGAATACCAATTCTTTTTGAGTGCTGCTCGTATTGTTGCCTATCAAGGCTCTTTCTACGATAGTTTCTCTTATGCTGCGTGTCGCCGACGGATTGTTGGAGTCAAGCTCTTCAGTGTTGCCGGTGCTGTTTCCTATCGCCAGTGCCGTAGCTACCGTAGTGCCATCTTTGGCTATGTAACTTACACTGGCGGTGTTGTTGGCATCTACTGTAATCTCTTTACGTGTGTTCGCCGCTACGGGGGCTTGTTCGCCGAACATGAAATCAAGCTCTTCTTGGGCTACCCCGGTGTAAAAATAGCGGACCGTCCTCGGCCCTTTCATACTGTGGGTCAGTCCCACTCCTGACTGTGCTTTAAGACGCCCGGTACCATCGTTCATGTAAAGGCTACGTGTGTAGGGGAATCCTTCCGCATCCGGCACCTGGTCATTGATCCCGTTAGATGTTCCGCCATAATACCCGTTGTTGGACGGTTCCTTATCCAGGTATGCCGGTGAGGGATTGTATATTTTGGCATCATCATCAAAATCACCGGGAGAGTAAGAAGACGTCCCCGTAGACACAAGCCCGGGCTCATACCCCAGCAAGGTCTTGCCCTTGACCGGCACCGGCAAGGACTGGAGCACATCCCTTCCACTTAGGTCTTGTAACGTATTCGTAGCAACTACCTGCGCTTCCTCCTGGATACGGGTCTGTTGCTGGCGTACCTGCTGTAGCCCCGTGGCAAAAGTCAATTGCTCGCTTACCCTATTGCCTTCCGTGAAAGTACGGCTATAGATGTAATTTTTATCTTCATCCGGCTGGGTAAAATTCAGCACTTGTACGGCTTCAGGCCAGTCTACCAAGTTATCGGCATTGGCCGTTGCTCCCTTCTTATTCCCCACCGGCCGTACTTGCCAAGCATATTGGCCGCTCCCTTCTGCCAACGCCAACTCCACGAAAGTGTCGCCAGACTCTGTGTCTACGACCAAGGCATCGGCCCACCTAGGGCTTGTCCACCCCGGGACTGACTGACCGTCAAATATCTTCAGCAATCTCAACTGGTAATTATCTACCCACTGGCAGTTACTTGTCCAGGAGAAATTAACATTCCAATCTCCTGAGGCGGCGCTCACGGCTTGGAAATTATCCAGCTTGGTCTTAACCACGCTGATCTCCATGACGTCTTCATACGCCACACGTAAGCGAACAGCGCTTTCTACCGGGCCTGTAATGGTATAATTAGTGATCTCCACACGGATACTCCTCAAATCCTGCAAGTTGGCTTCTTGTACTATGGTGTAAAGAGACCTGGGCGCAGAAGAATTAATACTTAACTCGCCGGGGTGGGTAAATAAGGCACCATTGCTGGCATTAAGCCCCGTAAGGGTAAATGTTACGGTGGTGTTAAATTCTTGTTCTCCCCAATCATAGTGATCCCCTAAATCTAACCACGCTCGGAGATCCACTTTTTTCAGCTGGCCCAAACACGCCGAGGCACGCTCACTACAGGTATTTACAACAAGATCTTGAGAAGGCAAAGTGTTCAATTCTGTGTGGCTCAAGGCCACCTCCCGGACTTTCGGAAAGTTTTGTTCCACGTTAACCGTAAACGAGGTAGAGTTTCCGGCACCACAGTCATTCTGAGGCGTAATGCTGATGGGAAAGCTACCGGTATTCGGATAAGTGATCAATACTGTGCGTCTCTGCGCGTCCTGGAAAAGATGTGTGACACCCGTGGGAAATGTCCAATCGAAAGAAGTGGCATTTTGGGAGCCAATGATCGTATATTCTTCCGTATTACCTTGACACGAGGTCAAAAGACCGTCCACGGATTGGATGTTCGCGGGATTATCCTGGGTAGAAACTTCTAGTGTATAGACACATGAAGGATTGTTGTCTTTGGTGGCTGTAATGGTATAGGTGCCCTCTGAAGGATAGGAAATGCTCGCCTGGTTGCCAGAGGGTGTCAAGGTAGCCCCGTTACTAACAGACCAAGTATAAACATCGACTGCATTAGTTAAACGATACGAATATGTATTGCCTGCGCAAATCTCACCGGCAGCACCTGTATACTCTAAGGCAACATTAGGTTCGCAGGGGTTAGTGACCCGGATTGGACGTCTAAAAGGCCCTTCATTCGGGTTAGGAATGCCACAGAAATTCACAGGCACCACCTCTATCCAATGGATGCCGTCATCCAACGGGGGCAATGTGAAGGTGAATTCCCGGTTGCTCGTCACTCCCACCACCCTGTCATTCAGTCTCCAAACATATCGTGAAACAAAAGATCGTGTAGAAAATGTCCAAAATCTAAAGGTATACGTCTCACCGGGAACATGCAGGCTACTCCCATTCCCATATAATATGACCCCGGGCCCATTCACTGCCGGTGACAGGCACCTGAATAAGGAGAACTGGCCCTGCACATTTGTGATTGTGAAACAAAACACCAACAGGAAAGCACTTAACCACTTCCAGTAACTCGATCGGGAAGGGTTGACTTTTAACCTTGTCGGTATACGTTTTTTCATATTAAAAAGACTAGTTGTTGGTGAAGCCATGGGGTGACTTGTTTTTTCTTGCATCAATTAATTTATAGTTCCTGTAAGGTATTCTTAACACTTGCCCGTCAAATACCTGTTCCAGGGCATTACCTTGAAAAGTGGTTCCCTTAAAATGCTTATCGTATTTATGAACTTTCACTTCCAGCGATGTTATCGGTCCTTTTTTGTACGTCACCCTCGCCAGTTGCATACTTTCCCCCTCAAGGTCGAACCATAAGCTGAACTGATCAATAGCATGCTTGTTGCGTACTTCTTCGCCTAAGGTGATCTTCGCTCTTACTAATTCCTTTCCATCCAACATTACCGTTTCACACTGTATCATGGAAGCATTTGAGATCAAAGAATCCTGGAGGGACATGATATTCATCACTTGCTTTTCCCGGATCAGCCCCTCAACTTTATCAGAAATAAAAAGTGTCTTTTGATCATGCAGGACCGAAACCATAACCTCTTGATCTTGGTAAATTTCATAGTTGGTCGATTCTACCCGTGCTTTCCCATCTTTTACTCCCAGTTTAAGTCGCTCGGTATGGACCAATCCGGCTTCACGATAACGGATATTTACTGAATAGTCCAAGAGGTAGGCCTCCCTGTTCGCCTGGGCATTTTCAACGTATAAGTTCTCTACCTGCTGCCTGCAATTTTGGGCAAATGAAGAGGTGGCCCCAAAGTAGAAAATGAAGTGTAGCGTAAAAACTGTTATGATTAGCAAGGTACTAGGTGGCCACGCAAAGACATGGGTGGATGCCTTTATACGGTCTTTTAGCAAATCTATTGTTCTATTCATTTCCATGCTTGGTACCTTCGATCATTCCACTCGACTCACTCTTGGAGTGTTATATTGGGTTTCCTGGATGAGTTTTACTCCACGTTCCGTTTCAATTTGTTTCCTTACCAGTTGCCCTTCCGCATTATACCTGTAGTACAACCCAAAGTGCTGGTCATCGAATACCGTAAGTAGCCTGAAATTAGCCGGGTTGTAGACGTAGGTGCTCATTTGAGCATCGGAAGGCTGCACTCGTATGTCATCAATCCAAATATCACCAGCACCAGTGTAGCGTAATGCAGGGACCATGATATCTGAATTCTCCCTAAGATCCCCAACTTGTAAAGCGCCAAAGTCATGGGTCTCTGCTTCCACTAGGGTCCAACCACCAATGGTAGCTACCGTAGTGACCGGTGTAGCGCTTACGTCTGTCCCGTTAGTATTGAGGATTACCAGTCTGAGATCGTTTAGTTGGGAAGGTTGTCCTGTCCACACCCAGGCTTTAAGCATTAAGCCATGGTTCACTAATTGATCGGACAACCTGATCTCGTTAAATTGGAAGGTGCCGTCCAGGCGTGCCGACCTAGCCCCGGCGTGAACCACCTCGGTTGTCAATGTCACCCCATTCTCCCTCGCGGGAATGTTATCCTCCAGGTAATTCCCATAAGACCTCTCAAAGCTTTCAAAATATACGTCCTGGTATTCAGCATTTTGGGCGGTGAGATAAGGCAACGCCTCATCGTACCCAAACTTAGCTGCACTGGCAATACCCAAGACGTTTCTCTCTTGTATTGCCTCACCATGGACGGAATATAGCTCTACAGTGGAACTCCGTATCCATTTTGAAGGATTATTGGCCTCCTCATAGCGCCAGCTGAAATCTTCCAGTTGAAAGGTACCCGCACTGTAGTTCTTCCCTGTCTCAACCAACGGCGCCTTGAAAACGTAAGAATTTTTCGTTCTCCATTTACCTTGTTCACCGGTTTCAAATTCGTTTGCTCCTTGGACAAAATTATAAGCAGCACGATCTCCTGGTGCTAACGGCCAGTCATCAGAATAAGAGGTAGCCGAAGCAGCGACCGTGTTGTCAAATATATTCGGTTGTGCAGTGGCGGAAACGCATGAAAAAATAAAGTTACCTGGGCATTCATCCCTTCTAAAGGCAATCTTACCGGTTTTACTATCTACGAAGAAACTTCCTCCATTATCAGGAACTGGAGATTCGCAGATAAAATCAAACACCCTTAAAGTTTGGGTAGACTGGGCCACACAGCCTTCGTCACTGGTTACCGTCAGCGTAATATTATAATTCCCCTGGGTATCGAAACGGTGTCGTGACTTTCCAAAGCTTGTCGTCGTTGTGGTCCCATCGTTCCAATCGTATTGATAGGAATATCCTTTCACATGATCTTTAACTGTGGCTTCTATAGCATCACCTACCTTGATCAAAGGGTAGTTTAGCCTAAATGCAGCATCCGGAAGTGGGAGCAGGTCTACTTGGGCGTTATTTATAAATGCATACGTTCCATAAAGACATGTCTCGTGTTGCGGAGGGTTAACACCACTAGCCGAAACAGTGACTGCATACCCTTCTTCATTCATCGGTACATTGACAAAAGTATACTGGAAACCATTGGTGTTGATGGTAATACCGGTGAACTCTTGTACTATTTCTCCCCCGATCCTGCGGAAAGGATTAAAAGAGTCGGTATAACGGACCAAACGGAACGTATAATTGACGCCACTGAAAGGTGGGTTATTGGCAAAATCCAACCTCACGGTGATCTCTCCCTGCTGTGTTCCGTCATCACAAGCAACACTTACAGCATCTACTACCTGCATGGTAAAACGCTGGGGATGATCCGGGGAGCAATTATTTGCGTTTTCAACATATACATCTTCCACTAAAAGCTCGCACCCACGTGCATCTGTGACGGTTACGGAGTACACTTCCGTGGATACACCGGTAGGATCCTCTGTGGCAGGTAACCCACCGGACCAATTGTAGGTATAGGGGGCGGTCCCGCCGGTAACTGTTAAGTCAATAGAGCCATTGCCGGTACCATTATCTCCCTGGGTCAAAAACGTAGCTGAAAGCGGGGCCGGTTCGCCTATGGTAATCCCATTGTAATCAAAAACATCAAAAAACTCGCATGTCCTTTGCCGTACGGAAACTATATATTCCGTAGGTTCCAACCCGGCAAACAACACGCTGTTATCTAAAAAGCGGAGTTTTATGACATCTTGTGTCACCTCCGTTTCAGTGGCCGCCTCATACAATGCAAAGCCGTAGAGTGGGTTACCATCCACTACGGAAAAAGCTATTAACCCATCATTAGCACCATAGCAGGAAACGTCCGCGGATAGCACGCGGTAACTGACCACATCTTGACAATCACTGCCCAGGGCAACGAACAAGTCTTCTGAACAGCCCTGTGCGTCGGTGACTACCACGCGATAGATACCAGCCAATAGACCGGCTTGGTCTTGCTGGGAAGGTAAACCGTCCGACCATGCATAGGTGTAAGGCCCACTTGTACCTGTCACTGTTATATCAATGGCCCCATTGCCATTACCGTTGTCCGGTGTGATGCTGGCAGAAAGGTCAAAGGGGCATTCGTCAAGTCCTACAATTATCGAGTTCATAGTAGCCGTGCATCCTACGGCGTCAGTGACTGTCACATTGTAGGCCCCGGGTAGTAATGTATTGAAATGATCCTCTTGTGCCGGCAGCCCTTGCGACCATTGGTAGGTATAGGGTGATACACCCCCGTTGACCGCCAGGTCAATACTACCCCGGCCTCTCAAGTCATCGAAAGAAGTAGTACTGCCCAGGCTTAAACTACTCGGTGAAACTGTCACGGAATTGGAAGCCATCATTTGACAGCCTTCAAACGTACTGGCTTCCACCGTATAAATACCTGGCTCATTGGCCTGGACAGTCAGAACGTTGGTATTAGAATCCTGTACCGGGTTTCCATCTAAAAACCATTGATAACGGGAATAGCCCGCAGGCACACTTAGCAAAGTGGTCCCCCCTTCGCATACTTCGGTGGAGCCGCCCGGCGTGATCACCAGGTTATCAAATCGGGGTGCTGAAATAATAAATCCCTGGCTTTCTACAACACACGCCCCCTGGCTCACGGTGACGGTGTAGTACCCCGGGGTAGAAGTAGAATAAGTAGCATTGGTAGCCCCAGCAATAGGGACCCCGTTTTCGTTCCACTGATAGGTAACGCCGGAGATCCCGGTAACATTGGCACGGATCGTGACCATTTCGCCGCTACAGGCATGGATGCCACGCCTTAGGTCGAACGCCATAAGTCCGCTAGTGGGTAACTCTACTGTTGGCACCCCGTAAATTGCTCTTTCAAAACGATCAAATACCACGGGGAAAGTGGAATATTCGTTCATTTGAAACCCTACATCCCCAAAAATATGCCTCCTGGACTTGCCGGTAGAAAGATTGTACTGCCAAATGCCTCCGTCGCCATGACCTCCAGTCAATCCTTGGTCCAGGGTCGCACCAGATATACCTGCAAACAACGATCTTGTGATAGGGTCATAGGCCAGCCCCCCGCCATTGTTCGATGGCATGGGATCCCCTACGGAAGCATAACTTCCTACTGGGGCAGTTGTGTTTACCCGCAAGGATTTCCCGGTATTGGTGACCATATCATAAAGCCAAATGCCATTGGCTTTAGAGCTGCCTACCAGTACATTACCGATCATTCTTAACCCGTAGGGTTCCAGTAAGGTCGATGGATCGCCACTCACGGCGTATTGACCTCCTCGTGCAGTAGAAGTTGGCGTCAGCATACGCCCTATGTTATCCGTAATGTTCCATTCCCAAATGCCATGGTCCATTATGCTGACATACAAGTATGTTTTGCCTTGATAGGAGTGTAGGGTCGACGATAGGCAAAGGTCTGCCGGCATGGGATCTCCTTGTACGGGATACAATCCACCGGCGCCGGTGCTTTGGCTGTTTAATAATCTACCGCTTTGTACTGCCTCGTCATAAATGTATAAGCCATTCCCCGGGAGGCTACCGCCCGGATCGGCCAAAGAAAGGTATAGCTCGTTGCCAAATCGCTTGATATCTACTCCAATACCATTTGGAAAAGGATCACCGCCTCCCGGGAGGAGCATGCTAGGATAAAAAGCTTTGCCTTCACCGGTAAGCAGGTCGTATCTCCAAAGCGCCCCTGCATTCGTGCCAAGGGGTTGCCCAGCAGCATAAAGCACCCGGTTAGTTTCATCGATGAGCAATGCCTTAGGGTTATACTGGTTATAATTGTCTCCCGGGATGTTAGTGGTATGGCTAATGATAGCGCCATGATTGGTATTCCTGTCTAATATCCATATTCCATTGTCGCCGGCATTCACGTAGACTTTGTTCGCCTCATGGTCAATTCCCAAACCACTGAAAGCTCCTCCGCCTTCTACAGGGTAGTTCAAGCCGGAATCGACGCCCCCAAGCGGGCCATAAAATCTACCCCGGGTAAGTTCTTTCACAGGTCGGCGGTCCGTAGGGAGAACGGTGACATCAAACCCTGCATTGTAGTGAATGATCACATCATCACTGGCTGGCGTGCAGCTTCCGTCCACTACCGTCCATGCAAAACGGTACTGCCCCGGTGTACCGAAGCTCACTTGGCTTAGGGGGCTGGTAACATCACTAAACCTAGCTTGAGAGGGCCCGGATTCTTGTGTCCATCGCCCATTTACATTCGCGGCAGCCATGGTGGTAGAAGGCGTACAGATCACTTGATCGGGACCTGCCCCACAGGCGGCATTGTCCGGCACCATGATGAAGTCGTTCCCTTCGCCAGTGGTAGCATTCACCGGGCACACGTCCAGGCCACAATTGGCCGATGCGAACATGGAAGTACGGGCAAAATACACTAATTCTCCACTCACACCGCTACCTAACGGGATGCTCGTATTGATCACGATGCTTTTGGTTTGCCCGACGGCCAAAAAAGCAGCAGGCATGGGCCAAATCAATTCTTTTCCCCATGTGGTAATGGTTTCGGTAGGAGGGCCAGTAAAATCACTCTGTACTATTTCCCCAAACTGGACATTGGGATCCAAAAAGATCCTGAACTCCCCATCTGAGCTGGCAGCGGTGCCATTGTTGGTCATGGTCACGGATACCTGGTTCGTACCATTATTATTGTCCACGATGGAGAGTTGCACGTCAATCTCATCCAGCGTCACGCCGTTGATCGGCATTTTGCGTTGATCGGCAAACGACCTAGGGTCACCGCAGTTGGTTGTGCCGTTTACTGTATACCTTACCGGTAGTCCCGGGTCAAACCCACATACGGTATTAAGTTCTAGCCTGAGGCGTATATTATTTTGCGAGGTTTGGAAGCCCGGCAGGCCGCCATTAAGGATATCCGCCCCGGTAACATGAAACCTCAAAAGTCCAGATGGTAGAACCGTATAGGCCGCGGGCTGATAACTAGCCCCGGAACCTGCATTAGCCGGGTAAAGGAACTCAGCACTTTGCAGTGACGTGAAGTTGTCAGGCTGTTCTACCAGCAATTCTATATCCGTCATATCCGCATATAAGGTGCTGAAAAGGTCGATAACAAACGGTACGGGTGTACAAATGTCCGTGGATGCCGGGCCTTCTTTGTTTACGGTCCACTGTAGGTCAGCATTTTTATAGATAAGGGAAACTTCAGATTGATTTAAAGGGTTATCCTGATCAAGAACTCCTAAAACAGAACCTTCATGTACTTCCCCATTGTTCAGAACCAGCGCTGGATAGCCTTCACAATTGTAACTCGAATAAAGGTCAATAACTTGAAGAAGGTCTTCTTTACAATCTGTATAGCTAGCTATGACATTAATGCCTTTACAAAGGCCACGGGTCAACCCTCCTGCTTGAACTAACATATTTCTACCCAAGGGTCTGAGTTCATCTTTAGGCCCGTAATGAATAACAGGCAGGGGGTTACCCAAATTGTCTTTCGCTGTTTCAAGGATCGTACTCGTATCTGTGGGTCTAAGTTCTACTGCTATCCAATTATTATCGGCTGGGTCAGGAAAGCTGGATATTGTGCTATTACAGAGTTGAACTGCCCAGTTCACCTGGTCACCAATCGCTTCCTGGGTGCTATTTGCCGTTAACGTTATTGTATTGAATTTCGCATCTATAATAGACTGTGAAGATTCTGAATCATTAATGATATGTTGGGTAGGATCTTCATGAGAAGGATAAAAGTGCCAGGCTTGTCTAATCCTATAACTTGTTAAGAAACTAGGCACATAATTCTCATCTCTCTTAATTTTGAGCTTTATAGAATTATTTACTCTCCATCTAGAGATATCTGCAACTGGTAATTGGTCAGAAGGTCCAATAGTGATTGATCTTTTGCCTGGGCTAAATGTTACATCCGTCAACTCAAACTGGATGCCCGAAACTGAAGCTTTAATAGGGAAATCTGTAACAAACTGGAAGCCATGAGGTAAATCCGCTTCATATTTATTTAGAAAAGATACAGGCCTGAATTCATTAGGAAAGTCATCATTTCCTGTGCCTGAATCAAGGTCTGCAGCATACGCACTGTACTCGACCGTATTTGAACAATAAAATATGGGCCTACCACCATAAAAAGAAAAACTTGGCTTGACATAACTAAATTGTTGACCAAAACCGAAACATCCCTCTTCACTTCCCGTGGTACCCATACCGAAAACCTTACCAAAAAAGACCATGTTTTGATTCAAACCTTCGAGCTGATGCATATCTCTAAGAAAAAAATTACCAACAAAGTCTATATTATTTCCGCCATTGATATTCACACCGGTTAATTCAAAGCGGAATTTATAATCCTGGGGGTTGTCCGGTGCACTGGTAATTGTAGGAGCCAGTGCCGGAATAATACTTCCGTCAATAATAAAATGGCCATCAATGAACCCTAATATATTTGAAGAAAACGGTGATTCATAAGCAATTTCTACATGGACATTATCAAAAACTTGTGTCCCGTTTAGCTGCCCATCCACTTTTATTTGAACAGCATCATTTGGATAACCTGCGTCCAGTTTTAGACCAGGCGTATCGCGGGTCACCCGAACAGCCGTAGCCCCTGGACCGTAGAGTTCGCCATAGGTGTAAACATTGGTTCCATTAGGGTTTTCTTCCCAACCCAAAGTGGTACGCTCCATTAAAAACCCTGTGGTTTCAAATGTACTGCACGTGACACAATGATTTGTTACCTGCCTACTCTCTTGCGCTAACTTGAACTTAGCGCCCTCACAAGCCGGATCGCACAAATAGTATTGTTCCCACAAAAGGCTTTCCCTTTCTAACCCGCTTGTAGCACGACAGTCATCTACTGTCAACCCAACTGTATATTTAATATTTCGGATCCTATCTGAATTAGTGGTTAAAGTACTTTGACCACCATTGATAAAAAGCTCTGTGGTAGGTACTACATCGTTATTTACTTTTAAAGAAGATATACGATAACCAGGGGGAATAGTAAAAACTGACTGATAAACGCCTTCACCACAGTGTATGCCATTATTCGTTATATGGCTTGATTGAAAATTGAATGTATAATTGGTTTCTATTGATTCAACAAAATCAGGATCACCATTAACCTGCCTATGCATGTTCCTAACTTCAAAACCATTGAATACGTAACCCATTTCTGTGGTCCAATCACCTTCCCAATCTGCATAATCCAAGTTAAACGACGTCAGGGTCTGTCTCCTGTACCTCTCTTCATTAGACAAGTCAACTTCTGATGATAACCTTGGCGTATTTTCTACTATAACTTTCACCTTGCTCCCGGGAGCAAGGTCATTAAAAAAGCCATCTTGATCCAAATCTTCAAATCCTCCTACCCCATCGAAATCCGTTTTGAATTTCTGCCCGAACAAGGTGGTATCCATATTTATCTCATAAAGTTTACGCTCATTTTCTTGGGTCACTTTTGCATAATTTGTTACGTTAATTCTATTTAGTGTATCAGTTCCAGACCCATCAAGAGGTTGAATGAAAATCTCCACCAAATGATCATATTGTTGAAAAGTGTAAACATCCAGCCTGACATTTAAGGCAGCGTCGAGTATTTCAGGAGTATTCCCTGCTCCCAGGTTTTCTACCAGGTAAGAGGTTACTATAGGTCCCTCATTGCATAGATCCACACTAGCCCCTAACCGGCTTGAGGTCATCCGAATATCCGGAAAACCGGCAGCGGTGATGTACATAAAAGCCCCCTGACCCGAAGCAGCATTACAAACTTGACCATCGCACCCCCATCGGGCATAATATTTGGTCTCTATGGACGATTTAAAGGAGGCTAGACTTACTTGATCTTGTAATGCCAAGCTATCACCCTGACCGAACGTTATACCCAAACTTGCAAGGTCAATGTCGTAGCGGACAGAGGTGGTTGTACGGGTCGCCGGGGTAAGCTCGGTGTCTACACCGTTGACTTTTAGAAACAGCTTTTGATAGTCGAGGTTTATATCAAATTCAGCATAAATAGAGACTTGGTCTATAGCACCAGTACCAGTGTTATAAATAACCAAGTTCCTCGTAAAGATCTCGTTAGGGCTTGACATAGCAAGGTTTTCATCTCCATTGGCTATTTCATACTGGAAGGCAGCATATAAAATATTGTACGAAGTGGAGCCAAAAGGCTCAAATTCCTCACGCATATTCATTGGCCCCTCGGTTCTAAGGTTAAACTCCACTTTTGTATCATTCTTGACGACATTGGTGCCACCTCCTTGTATAAAATTGATGATATTACAATCCGCCCGGGCCTGGAACTTAATCACTGCCGCATCAGAACCTGCCTCTACACTTAAAGAATTGGGCAAGCTAAATCCTGGGTTAGTTCCCGTTGGGTCTATTTCCCCTAAAAAGGTCCCATCAGGATACATTGCCGTACCCGGTATGTAGATCATCCCGGGTGGGAGCCCGGGAAAAACTTTGATATTATCAATATCATCGGTACTTACATTTTGAACGTGAACCGTGAAGGTAATAGCATTACCACATACTGTGACATCAGCAGGTTGTTCTGTCCATATATTCAAATTTGGTGCATCGAAAGCTCGTGAATAGAATATGCCGGCTATAAACAGCGACAATACGGGTAACCCTATTTTAGCGTAGTTGGAGATGTTTTTCTTTGACATCGCGATCAATGTTTTCCTTGTTGGCCTTACTATTTAGTTTTTAAACCTGCCTGTACTTGGTTCGAAATTACCTGTTCGTTACGTTTTGCCGATAAACAGAATACCGGGTACATTTCCGCTGCCATTTTATCCATGGTAATGGTAAAATGTATGTTCTTATCCATGAGCCTGGTTCGATCACCTTTATGCTTTAAATAGTATTCATTCCCATATTTTTTGATATGATACAGGTCCATCCAAATACCGGCACAGGTGCTGTCAGGGGAAGCTACTATTTCTAACATGGCTGGGGTTAATTCCGAGAGTGAAAAATGAATATCGAAAAGTTGCTCAGGGGCATCTTCCTTGGCGGGCAGCTTATCCACTGTAAAGTTCGAGATCCGTACTTGCTGTGCACGCCCGGCCAAGCTTGCGAAGGTGAGGGTTAAGAGTAGTAGTATTCTCATGTTTTTCATAAAGGCTAGTTATTCAATGGCACCCTACCCACCCGGTCATAATGAGTTCGGGTCTACGGTTATCCAATTATTATTACCACAGTCCATTTCAAAGGATAGCAAATACAGGTTCATGCTTCCCTCCCGGTTGAAATAAATGAATGACATATTTCTCGTAGTGACCTGCCTAAGATTTGCATTGCATCCACTGGGTACGGAGCCCATATAGCTGGTCATGTTCATGTTGTTAAAAGGCCCGGTCAACACAAATTCTTGGCGAGTAGCTATGGCTGCATTGAGGCTATCTGTGAAGCTATTGGACGTCCAACGCGTAGCATCATCTTCATTGGGCAAGCTGATGTTAGTGCTGATGCTGTGAAAGGTGATCTCGCCCGCCGGCTCTGTGAGGCGGTTATTGTTGCCACTCCGGAGCACTTTCACACTGGGGAAACTGGCTCCAGGGGTATTTTTATTCCCTTTTGAAGGCACGATAATGATCTCATCCCTCAAAAAGTCAAAATCTTGGACGTGGTAAAAAATACCGTCGCCAATCTCTAACAGGTCCCCTTTGGTGAATTCTGCCAATAATTGACACGATTCGCCATCCGTAAAATAAAGCCGTTCTTCGCTGCCCTCGCGGGTATACGCCATGGCAGCTTCAATGTTCTTCCCTTCTTCATTGGCGATGGGGCCGAAGTTATCATATTCCCACGCAGCCGGTATGGTTTGGTTGAGATAAGAACCTTTAAACTCGTCATAAGAGAGCACGGATACAGGCTCGCCGGTGAATTTGTCAAAGGCCAAATTTACTTGGTGATGCTCTATTCCATCCTGCCGGGAAATCACTTCCTTTATGATGGCCGGGTAACGTATCAATTTTGACGTAGCGTGGGTGTAGATTCCCGTCCGGGTATGGGTAAGGCTGGGGGCAACGGATGCCTGCGGCACGATGATAGGAATGGGGAAGAAGGGTATGATACCTACGCTCGCGTCGAATTCTACGTTCCCATCATATTGTTCTTCTATAACGGCTTTGTCGGCAAAGGTAACATCAATCTCTTTCCCCGGGTCTTCATAACGTACACCGGATACCAGGTCAGATGACACGGGTACCTTTTCCCCGGGCTGGAAATAGTGATATTCCTGCTCCGTCACGGCCACTGCTTCTTGCAATGAGGGGGAGTAGATACCGGTGTAGTTAGCATCTCTTTTTAGCTGCCCATGCATATTATTCACCTTGAAACGGAACCCTTGCGAGAGCCATGCATTGTTAATAAAAACGTTGATCAGGCCCCCAGGCATAGGCAAATAATCCTTCTTATCTTCAATACCGGTGTATTCTGCCTCAAAAGGGTAATCATAGGCAGTGTAGAATTGCTTTACACTAAAACCCGTATTCGCTACACCGGAATGGATATTCTTAATCGCCACCTGCGAATAACCTACTGAAGCGGCCGGCATGACGGACTCACCAAGTGGCCCTTCTGACTGCTCCTTATCTCTACCGGCAATGATCCGGTTAAGCCAGGTCTGCTTTTCCTTGGCGATGAATCCTACTAAAATGTTTTCCTCCCGGATAGCGGGAGGTTCGTTAGCGGCAACACCGCTACTCCTTACAGTCCCTGTTAAAGGATCGTTGAATTCGTAGAAGTACTCGTTGCCGTATAACACCGGATCGTTTTCTAACCCTTGGTCGTACATCAACAGTCGTTTAACACGAATTCCTCCTCCCTTTTTACTGACCGGTAAGGGGACGCGGAAATAGGATAGCGGCTTATTGATATCTTTACATAGAATGCCTGGCACAGCAATAGATTTGGCCATATTCCCTAACTGTTTAATGATACTTATCGGGTCCCTTTGCGGATCAATGCCCACCGATGAGGCATCGCAATCGCCCGTGGTATTGAGATTGCCGATGCGCTGGGTCAACACAAAATCTTTGCAGACCTGTCTTGGAAGCCTTTTTTCATCGTTATGTAGCTGGATAAAAAGTTTTCCACTAACAGCATCAATGCCCACCGCTGATACATCCACATAACCTGTAATGTATTCACTATTACAGCTTTTTAGACTTGGCGTACCAGCGTTCATCAACTTGTAAAGAAATTTAAAGTAGAGTTTTTCCCTTTTTTTAACATATCGTTCATAAATTAGGTCACGCATGATCCCTAGCTCCGTCGAAGTAATGTCCAGGTCATCATTTGTGTTTAGAAAAAACCTGGTGCTATCGACATCGAGGTTAGTGGCGGCATCTAGTCTTACCATGGCATGTGCCGGCTGGTCTTGCACGTAGCTATAGTCGTCTTGCTCATATTGAACATGGATCTGTCCCCCACTTGGTAAGGTAATGGTCTTTAGCTGCCAGGCCGCGGGGTCGAAACCCATGCCATCTTTTTGATCCACCCACTGCCGCATACTGTCGAAACGTTCGGTACCGTTGGCCTGGTGATTACCCCAAGCATCAATGTTAAAAGGTACATAGCCCGGGTTTTGAACGGTACTGTTTAACTGGTCCAGTTCCGTTCGAATGTTTGTATACCTAGCAGGATAAATGGCATTGTTGTAGGTATAATCAAAACGGTAAGGACTAATACGTGCTTCGGCGATCCCCTCGTATTCAAACCAGACCTTTTTTAAGGTCAATTTACCGGAGGAAGAGTTTGGCACGCCCGGTACCAGGCTATAATCATGATCAAAATGAACCGTTTTTAAAGGTTTAGCGCCTCTTCGCGGGAAAAGAGCATCGCCTACCCTTTTTATAGAAGACAGCGGGTAGATATCTATCTTGGTAAGCCTCTTTAAACCTGTGGCACCCTTGGCACTTCTGCTGGAAAGTGCATTTTCACCGGCTTCTATGCCGTCTTGCCGGTCTTCGGTAACAAAAACAGCGGCGTGTGTCTTAGTCTCGATAGATTGTAAATAGTATATTTCCTTTTCACCTTCGCTGTAGCTACCAAGATCATCGCGAGGGTCTGACATCGAGTTGCGGCTGTAGGAAAGGCCTGTATATGGCATTCTCCATTTGTACCAATTGGAAGCATTGCTGCCTCCCGCATGACGAACGTAATTAAATCGTGTATACCCACCGATATCATCCTGGGTGGGTCCATTAAATGTACGGTCAATATAATCCGGCGTAGTGATCTCTGTCAAAAGATACGTGGTAGCGTATCCTACTTCGCGTTCTTCTCCCAACTTTGTTTTATCGTCTTTATAATAGGCCAGGAAGTTATGTTCAATGGCTGAAGAAGGAGCCTTTTGTAGCCCATGTTGTAAGTTTTTTTCATCGCGGGAGTACACGGGTAAGGCATAGGTATAGCGACTGCCGGTTTCATTCACAACGGTCAACTCACCGATACCATCTGCATTTTCTCCCGGTTCCAATGAACGGGCCTGCTTAGCTAGTTGATACACATCATCCCGATGAGAATAAAGCTTGTAGGGCTCGTTGCCCGATTTGGCGTCATCGATTTCCCGGTTAACATTATAGCCGATAAAGGATGATCTTCCCGGGGGGCCACCGTTGTTCATGGTTTCCGCCCCATTAGGAATACGGGCATTAAAGCTTTTCGCCCCGGGAACGCCACCCCCGGAAATACGCGCCTTTAATAGATCATCACCAGAGGGATGTAGCCAGCTACCACCTCTATCATTACTAAACCTAAAGAAAACACTGTTGCGATCCTCTTCGTAAGATGAAAAATCATTAGCTTCCTTTTCCCATCCCCGGGTGGTAATAGCGGAAAAGCCCACGCCTATATCACCACCACCCCCCCAGTTAGCACCTGCCTCAATTTCTCCACCTACATTCAGAATAGCGGTCTCGCTTACTAGGCGATTAGGCTTAAAGTGTCCAGTTTTTTGGTGATGAAGCCGAAAACCTCCCACAAGCGACTCTCCTGATACGGAAAAATAATCCGCATTATTAAAAGGGATCCCTAGGAAAACATCTCTTTTATCATAAGCAGACTCTTTTTCAATGTAATAGTCCATGATGTCATTCTCATCCGAATTGGAAGAATACAAATACCCATGGGCATCCAAGTCACGATTGTCTGTGTACAGTTGCACAGCAAGACTTCCGAATAGGTCGGCAGATGGCCCAATTTGAAGAAAAGAGAGGGTAGGCATAGACCCAACGCTAACATTTACCGAAGAACCTACATAATCTGGTACATTAGTAGCACGAGGAGCCGCTGATAAGCTATGTTGCATGTAGCTGCTAGCAGCAGCACTGACGGCTCCTAAGAACTTAGATCCCATCTCGGCTTTCTTCTGGGCATTCTCATTGCTTTTATTCATGTGGTTCTTCGCCTCCTGCATTTCTTCAAGTTCCTCGGTAATATCATTGACAGATTGTTTTGCCTTTTTCTTGAGCTTGCTTACCACCTCCATGGGGTTGATGTTTAAAGAAAAGCTTCCTTCACCATTTGAAATATTATACCCCAAATTCACAACTCCATTGCCCAGCTTTATCCCAATACCGGCATTATAACCAAAGCCTTTGTACGTATTATATCGTAGCGATCTGCTGGCGTTGAAAGGTAAGCCAAAACTAAATGCCTCGGAGCTTACACTAGCGCCTACTGTCGCGGTCCAGTTGTTAGGCATCTTATTATGATATCTTACCTCGGCACCGTTGTAGTCATCCGGGAAGCCCCGGGTATTGCGATTAATGGCACCGGGATTGAGCGTCCAGCCATAGCCTACCCAACTGGCTTCTTCCTCCGGGGATGCACCGCTATGGTAAGACAATGACATGGCATACCCACTACCGTGAGGCCCGGGTACTTCGATCAAAGGGAGGTTATAGGTAAAGTCCCCGGTAAACTCGTTCACCATATTAGTGGTGGCAACAGGCTCAAAACTGCTGAATTCCGGTTGAGAAGGACCGGAGGTCAGTGCATAGGAAACAGTTGGGGAAAGAACATCAAATACAAAGATGCACAACAAAAAGACGGCTACAGTTTTTCTAAAGTTCTTATGGATCATCATTGCATCAAAGCCAGTTTAGGAAGGTTATTCAAGTGTTCTAATGAAAAGCTGAAATGATTGATCCCAGAACGCCAACAGGGGTCTTCAAAGGTCAGCCTTATCTCATTTTTAGTAAGCTCACGGGCTTTAACCTGTGCAAATGCCACGCGGAAAATTAGTCGACTACTCAATTCACTAAAGCTCTCCATATGTGCTAGGATGGGTGAAAATTCCCTGCCATCCATGGTCAGTTTTACAAAATCATCGATATGAAAATTTAAGTAGCTGATCCTGGTCTTATACTCTTCATAATCTTTTAAGCCAAATTGTAAAAGATTGGAAGCTAAAGGGTTAATGGCGCTCACCTCAATTTCAAAATATAGAGCTTCGGAATATTGTTTCTCTATCGAGTCCTGTTCAGTATGGGTAAAATAACCACCTTCATTTTCTATATCCTTCAGCATAAGATACCCAGGTGGTAAATAGCGAACGCCCAACTCCACGTACTTCGACCTTTTCTGTTTGATGAGTTCGTCATTATTAGCGAACCATTCTACATAGTCCTCCTTGTTCAAGGTATCCGTTTGGTAGGAGCACGAACTCATTAGTAGCAGTGTTATGACTAGGTGGTGACCTCTCATTGTCCTTTGTAATATTTGTTCAACTCTGTTAACAGCGTCTCGGTAATGTCCAGGTCCTCTGTGCCATAAAGAACATTTCCTGCCGCAGTGGTACCTAGGATAATATCATACCTATGCTCGATGCTGTATTGCTCTACAAATACATTAATTTGATCTAATGCGGCCTGCATCATCTCCTCATCCGCCGCCTTGATCTTACCGTCAATAGCCATCTTATAATCCTGCAGTTGCCTTTCCCGGTTTGACAGATCTTCCTCCCTTATTTGCCGCTCGCTGACTGAAAGCATCTTGTACTCTTGGTTGTACCTATTAATAGCTCGCTGAAAATCAAATTTTAAAGTATCGACATTAGCTTGCCATTGCTGTTTTTGATTGTTGAATTTGGCCATGGCCTCTAGTGTACCTTCATATCGATAGATCAAGTCTTGGGATCGAACATAGGCCACCTTCTTTTGTAAGAAAAAACTGCTTAACCCAAAGGAAGCCCCAATGGAAAAAAGGCTAACGACAGTCCCAAATATCAAAAGTTTCCTATCTATTTGCATTCTAGCTTTCCTTGATTCATTACTTGTAAAACTTCGTTATCCCGTGCATCAAGATTATGGATAACCACATCTCCATTTATGGTAAGTCTTGCATCTTTCCCGGAGACTACTACACGGGTACGGGGCCCTGCGCTAATGTTCAATTCACGGCAATCTACCTGGCTGGTGACTTCTACTTGGAAGTCCTTAATTCGTACCTCATCGTACCGGGTAGGCAACTTATTTTCCGGCGGACCACCATCCGTTAATGACCAAGCGGTTGGATCCGACCAATCGCCGTCAGTTATGGCATAAAATGTAAGTGGGATAATCACTTGAATCTCAGTTTTCTGGCTATACAATGTCATCCCTGTGATGAGGCTATTGGTCATTTCACAGCGGAAAAGTTTCCCGTCATCTTGTATTGAAATGGTATCAAGACTGAGGGAGGCAGAAGTTTCCCCAACTACATCTAACCATTGCGTACCATCCCATTCCTGCCATTGATAGCTGGTATTTACCCCATCACCTCTATTATTCAATAAACTTATTGGTTCGTTGATGAGGATTTCAATCACGCTAATTTCTTGTGGAGCGTTTTGGGGGTCATAACCGAAGCTACGATAGGAATGTGTACCATCAGGGTTAAGGTTGGCTTCAATTTCCCCAAAAGAAAACAGGTTACGATATGCCTTAATAGATAGAGCGCCTGGCGTTGGGATATTACTAAAGTCTGGTAGACCGGTAAACAAGTTGGTGTGTACAGAAAACATAGTAAAGTTGTCCAACATCGAAAATTTTTCAGACAAGTCACCACTAAGGTTACTATTCAGTTCTAAATCTAACATTTCCAATTTAGTGAGGCCGGTAAAATCAGGGATCTCTCCTTCCAGGTTGTTTCGGCCAAGAAATAGAAGCTTGAGATTAACCAGGTTTGAAAATGACCCTGGTATTCTTCCAGTAAGTCCACAATTTTTCATTGAAAGTTCTGAAAGGTTACCTAAGCTAGAAACCCAACCAGGGATCTCTGAATTTAGGGCTATTTCATTGATAGTCAGGCTCCAAAGGTTCTCTAGGTTCCCAATCTCGATGGGTAAGGGAACATCAAACTCATTTCCACCGATCCTCAACAAACCCAGGGCATCCATACCTCCTACTCGAGGGTCTAATGGACCGGTAAAATCATTGGCTGCCAGGTTCAATTGGGTTAGTTTATTCAATGAATAAATGGAGGCCGGGAGCTCTCCGTAAAGACTATTTACATTAACCCAGAAACGTTTAAGTTCACTTAAATTACCGATAGTTTGTGGTAAACTTCCCGACAATCCATTACTATTAAGAAAAATATTGGCAACATCACCATTCTTCACGGTAACCCCGAACCATGTCGCTGCCTGATCGATGGAGGTTATAGCCTCCCATTCAGTGGGTGTGGAGGGCCAACCGGTATTGTCGGTCCAGTTGGCACCGTGCGTATATTCGTATAGATCCCTGAGGGAAGCAATCTCTGCAATATCTAACACTTGTCCTTGCCCTGCCGGTACCTCTAATTGAGGTGCGTAATGAAAAATCTCAAAACTATGGGTACTATCCGCATTTAAGTTCGCTGCAATGTCATCCCATGGGATGTAGTTCCTTTGTATCGACACCTGGAGATTTGAGGCGTTGGGGTGAGAAGATATGTCGGGAAAAGAGGTAAATTGATTATCGAATATCTCGATGGCTGCCAGTTCGGGTAGTAAGGCCACACTTTCCGGGAATGCACCTGTAAATTTATTGTAACGAAGTGCCAGGGAACTTAGACGCGTCAAGTCACCCATACTTGCAGGAAGAGGGCCGCTAAAATTGTTCCGGCGCAGGTAAAGGGTTTGCAGCCTAGAACATGCCCCTAATTCTCGTGGGATCTGCCCGGATAAATTTGAATCGTCTAAGTGTAAGTACCCTAGCGATTCCATACCACCGATTTCCTTGGGAATACCTCCTTCCAGGTTGAGATCATGTAAGAATAAATGGACGCACTTCTTAAGGTTACCGATCGAGACAGGTATCTCCCCCGTAAGGTCATTTATTGCCAAGCTCAAGGCCTCTAAGTTCAAGGCATTCCCCACATTGGAAGGTATCGGGCCAGAAAGCGAATTCCTCGACAACGAGAGGTTGTTAATGTATGCTAGGTCAAAAATCCCCGGGGGGATCTCACCCGACAGTTGGTTGACCGATAAATCGAGTCGCTCCAACCACAATAGGTCGGCTAGTGTCCCCGGGATCGTCCCCAACAAATTATTATTCCGCAAATCGATTGCACTCACATCACTTGAATCAACCGTAACCCCGAACCATGTAGCTACTTGGTCTATGGAAGTGATAGTATCCCAAGCTGCCGGCGCAGAAGGCCAGCCGGTGTTATTGGTCCAGTGGGCTCCATTGGTGCTTTCATACAAATCTCGAAGGGAAGTGATCTCCGCTAGGTCTAGCACCTGTCCCTCCGTCACGGGAATCTCATTTTGGGGGCTGTAGACAAATGAGTTAAAACTATATGTGCTGTCTATATTTAAATTCGCAGCAATATCCTCCCACGGAATGTAATTGTGCTGTATAGCCACATCAAGATTAGGTGCATTAGGGTCAGTAGAGATCTCGGGGAAAGAGGTGAAATTGTTGAAATGAATCTCTATTTTAACCAAGTTGGGCAATCTTGCCACGCTTACAGGGAAGGCACCAGTGAAGTTGTTCTTCCTAAACGAGATGCTTGTAAGGTTTACCAGTTGTCCAAAGCTAGAAGGGATCGTCCCCGTAAAATTATTATGTTGCAGCGCCAAAATTCTTAATTTAGATAAATGTCCCATACTAGCAGGTAACGGACCAGAAAGATTGTTTTGATTAAGATAGATCGTATGTAGCAAAGAGCACGAACCAATTTCAGCCGGTATAGGACCGGACAAATTTGATGCGTACATACTCAGGTATCCTAAAGATTCCATACCTCCAATTTCCTTTGGTATACCCCCTTCAAGATTTAATGTGTGTAAGAACAAATGATCACATTTCTTTAGATTACCAATCGATGAAGGTATCTCACCTGTAAGGTTGTTTGAAGCCAGGCTCAAAACTCTTAAGTTAGAGGCATTCCCTACATTAGAAGGTATAGAGCCGGAAAGAGAATTACCCCCTAGCGAAATATAATTAATATGCTCAAGGTCGAAAATACTAGGAGGAATTTCACCGCTAAGCTGGTTGCCAGACAAATGGAGTTGTTCCAGGTTCCAAAGACCCTCAATCGAAGTAGGGATAGGACCAGAAAGCTGGTTAGAAGTTAGATACTCACCAAGAAAAATGATTTTAAGGGATGACAAATTAGCTATGGATCCCGGAATGGTTCCAACAAGGTAGTTATCTCTCAAATCAAGCTTACTTACATCCCCCGAGTCAATAGTAACCCCAAACCATGTAGCAGCTTGCTCAATAGAAGTTAGGGTATCCCATTGAGTGGATGTAAAGGGCCACCCAGTGTTATCGGTCCAGTTCGCTCCACCAGTACTTTCATAAAAGTCTCTAAGGGCAGAAATCTCTACTATATCGAGCAATTTACCCTGGTCACTTGGCACCATTTTTTGAGGAGCATAGGTAAATGCCGCAAAAATAGGCTGTCCTCCTACCATATTTGCATCAATATCTGCCTGCGGAATGTAGTTATTGGCAATGTTAATCGTAACTGTACCTGGGTTGGGGTGAGAACTGAAATCAGGAAAGTGAGTGAGTTGATTATTCTCCGCAAAGATACTCACCAATGTTGCCGAACTCGTGAATGACCTGGGTAGCGCCCCATAAAAATCGTTACCACTCAAAATAACCATCTTCATGCTTGGGAGGCTACCCAGCCAATCGGGCAGTACAGTTTCGAACAGGTTATAGTTCAGTGCTAAAGCCTCCAAATTATTCAACCCGGATAATTCAAAAGGAATCTCCCCGGACAGTTGGTTATGGGCAACGTGTAGAAAAACAAGTGCACTCATATTGCCAAGTTCGGGCGGGATACTCCCTGTGAGTGAGTTACTGTAAAGGTAGAGGTGGGAAAGCTGGTTAAGCTTACCGAGTTCCGGTGGGATCGTGCCTACCAGGTTGTTGGCATGTAAATAAAGAAAAGATAAAAGCTCCAGGTCACCTAACGAAGCCGGGATGGTTCCCGAAAGTTGGTTATCGTCTAATATCAGTTCCCTGAGGCCGGCAAGGTTAGATAAGGAAGCTGGGATGTTCCCGGTGAGCCCATTACCGGACAATCCTACCTTTTTAATGTCATCGTTGGAAATGGTGAGACCATACCAATCCACAATTTGTGAAACGGTCAGGATAGTATCCCAGGCCGCTTGTGTAGAAGGCCAGCCTGTGTTATTCGTCCAGTTCGCCCCATTTGTACTATCATATAGATTTCGTAGAGCGGCAATCTCTAAATGATCGGGTACCAAACCTACTGGGTTTATATTTTCCAGGCTGATGGTTGGAGATAACCTTTCCGCTCCTAATTCAGACCCATCACACTTAAAATGGTTAGGCCATTCTAGGTGTTCAATATCACTCCCAGATACAATACAAGTACTGATGGTCCATGAGCAGAAGTCGATATTATCGAAGGACAGCGCAAAGGCGGGTAAACCGATGCTTAACAAAAAGGTATAAGCAACCTTATTGAATCTCTGGGGGAGAACTCTTGACAACAACTGTAGACAAATTTGGGGTTTAAATTATGGTCTCAAGGTAACCAAGAATTATCTTTTTTTTTACTCAAAAATTACATTAAGCTTACATCACTTTCAAGAAAAAACGTACTAGTACAACACCATTTCACGGGCTTCGTTTTTCTCTGAATATTCAAATCTTTTATGCGAATTATCAATTGAAAAATCACGAAGAACAACCTAGTGTAACACATACTGATTGAATGCAATTTTTCGATCCAAATGGTGTGATGATCACTAAAACCAACTTAAGTAATTGATTATATGAGCTTTAAATAGAGAAAGAAATATTAGTTCATAGCCTAAATTTCAACAGTTTTCGAACAAAAAGTTACATAACACTACCCTTTAAGGGAACTTTTTTATATTCTCGACAACCAGCCAACATAGACATTCTTGGAGATTATTTACGTGGAAATTATTAGTCAAATTGGAAGCCAGCCGGAAGATAAAAGAATTACTACGCCCCTAAAATCAAAATTTCATTAGTTAAGACTAATGCCAAACTTACGCCTTGAGGGAAATCCTCCAAACGGTTGGTTTCACTTCAAGGCTATTAGCCCTACTTCTATGTGTTGAGAGGAGAGTGATTCGCAAAGACTGGTAAGACACATTTTGGTTTAGACGGGGCATTCTATCATGAAACCCTGGGTTACTTACATTCCAAGTGCCCCTGGTCACTGACCTGTAAGATTTTGTTATTCACGGCTCCTGCATTATGAATAGTTACTTCACCGTTTACTGTCAGCACTGCCTCTTTACCTGTTATCTTCAATAGCGTAGGTTCTCCAGCGGTAATTTTCAATAACCTGCATTCTGCAGGACCATCTACTTTCACCCGGTAGTCCCCGATCCTTACTTCATCATACTTCGTGGGAGTTTTTCCACCAGGCAATCCACCATCCGTTTCCGACCAGGTAGAAGGGTCGGACCAATGACCATTCGCTATCGCATAAAATGTTAATGGGATAATGACTTTCAATTCAACTTCCTGGCTGTAAAGTGTCATTCCAGTCACTAAACTATTTGTCATCTCGCAACGGAAAAGTCTCCCGTCATCTTGTATTGAAATGGTATCAAGCCCCAGGGAGGCAGAAGTCTCACCAACCACATTTAGCCATTGTGTACCATCCCATTCTTGCCATTGGTATAAAGTGCTATCACCACCGGCTTGGTCATTGGTAATTATGGCAATATCATTCAATAAAAGCTCGTCAATTCGAGTGCCAGTAGTTTGATTTTGAGGAGTATAAGAAAATCCTACTGCTGGAATGGGATTACCTGCGGTATCAAAGAATTGCTCCAATGAACGAAAATCAAGAAAGCACCGATCAACTTGCAAGTTGCGGGGTATATTAGCAAAAGTCCCTATCGTGTTGATGCCCGAAGAAGAACAATCAAAGGTCCCCAGGTTGGGTAAACTCCCAATTGCAGATGGAATAGAGCCCGTCAATAAAGGATTGTCGTTTATGTAGAGTTGGGAAAGGCTGGTTATGTTACCCAATGAAGTTGGGACAGGTCCTTCGAAATTATTTTGACCGAGATGTAAAACTTGCAAGTTGCTTAACTCGCCGAGCCACCCCGGTAATTCACCGGATCGATTGGTATTATGCAAGTACAAACTCCATAGAATAGAATTATCCCTTATAAACACTGGTAACGGACCGGGTGTTAAATTGAGATTTGCTACATGAAGGTGACGTAAATTGGATAATAAACCAATACTCCGAGGCAGTTCTCCAGTAAAATTATTGGTGTGCAATTGCAGAAATCTTAATTGGGGTATCCTGTCAAATTTATCGGGGATAGTCCCACTTAGCGAATTCCGATCCACATACAAATAAGATAGGTTTTCAAGGTTAAAAACCGAATTAGGAATGCTACCGGTCAATTGGTTATTGCTTACGATAAGACTTGTAAGGCTGGACAGGTCCCCAATGTTGGCATGAAGATTACCCACAAGGTTATTCGATGTTAAGTTCAGTATGGTAACATCTCCATTCCCGACGGTAACACCGTACCAGCCTGCAAGTTGTACAACTGTTGTAATCGTATCCCATGCGACTACTGATGATGGCCAGCCAGAATTATTCGTCCAATTCGCCCCATTGGTACTCGTATATAGATCTCGTAAAGCGGTGATTTCAACCTGATCTAAAGCTAGTCCTTGTTCCACCGGGATTAATTTTTGAGGCGAGTAAATAAACAAACTGAATATAGGGGTACCTCCCGGCATGTTTACGTCAATGTCAACTTGGGGAATATAATTGTCATGGATATCAACCGTTATCAAATGGGCGTTCGCATTACTTGTAAAATCCGGGAAAGTAGTGAAAAGATTACCATCAACACGAAATACGCGTAACAAGGACAAATTACTGAATCCAACAGGAACAGCACCGGAAAACTGATTATCAGAAACCAGGAAGGTTATCAGCTTATTCAAATTCTCCACTCCACTCGGCAGAACCCCACTGAAACGGTTGCCATCATGGACCTGGAAGTGTATCAATTCAGTCAAATTGCTTATCGAAGGTAAAGGCCCGGATAAGTTATTTGATGAAAGCAATAACTCTCGTAGCCCTGTCATTAAGGACAAACTAGTGGGTAGCTCTCCTGCCAATTGATTGCTCCTAAAATCAATGCGGACCACATCGCCACCTTCCGTTTGAATACCGTGCCAGCCTACCAATTGGTCCAAGGAGGTGATTCCCTCCCACTCCAAGGGTGTAGAAGGCCAACCTGTGCTATTTACCCAACCAGCTCCATTGGTATTTTCATAAAGTGACCTCAAAAAAGATATTTCATCGGCATCAGGGGCGCTATTCCAAACGTACTGAGGCGAGTAAACAAACAAACTGAATATAGGGCTACCTCCCGGAATGTTTACGTCGATGTCAGCTAGGGGAATATAATTGTCATGGATGTCAACCGTCATCAAATGGGCGTTCGCATTACCTGTAAAATCCGGGAAAGTAGTGAGAAGATTACCATCAACACGAAATACGCGTAACGAGGACAAATTAGTGAATCCAACGGGAACAGCACCGGAAAACCGATTATCGGAGACCAGGAAGGTTATCAGCTTATTCAAATTCTCCACCCCACTAGGCAGAGCCCCACTGAAACGGTTACCACCATGGACCTGGAAGTGCACCAATTCAGTTAAATTACTTATTGAGGGTAATGGCCCGGATAAATTATTTGATGGGATCAAAAACTCTCGCAGCCCGGTCAATAAAGACAAACTAGCGGGTAACTCTCCTTCCAACTGGTTACTACTTAAATCAATACGGATCACATCGCCACCTTCCGTCTGTATACCATGCCAGCCTACCAATTGGTCCAAGGTAGTGATACCCTCCCACTCTAAGGGCGTAGAAGGCCAACCTGTGCTATTTACCCAACTAGCTCCATTGGTATTTTCATACAGATCACGAAGTACTGATATCTCCACACTATCTTGCACTGAACCATACACTATGTTTAGTCTTGATGTGAGTGGGGGTTCAATTGGCAAACGGTCAAATCCACCAGGAAGATAATACCAACTACCCGGCACGAAAGAAACTGTGGTTAACTGGTTGTTTCTATACAGCGCTCCTCCATCAATGTCACAGATCAATCCAGTAAAAGTGTCATCCCAAAAAGTCATACTTACATGCGAGGTACTACCGAATTCATCTCTTGGTTTGAGGTCAATCGTGGCCGATGGACCGGTAACGTTGAACTTGGACCAGGTATTGGAATGAGAAAATGTGGCATTACACGATGCCAAGAGATCAATACTGTTCATTCCCTGGGTGGTGATTTTTGCCGGTTGAGAACACCAATCTACCATATTTAGGATCTCATGAGCACTCGATGAACTATATTTCGTAGGTAGGGCAAAAACACAGACCGTACCCAAAAGATGGAAGCAGATAAAAGCTACCGCAGAGAATTTTAGGGGAGGAATATTCGGTACCAAAACTGTAGACGATTTGAAAGGTTTATTTCTTAGCGAGTCAAGGTAACCAGTAAATCTTTATCAATTAAATCAAAAATTGCATTAAACTTACATAAGGATTTCAACTAGTAGTGGGCGTGGATTGCGTTGGATCAAGTTTAGATTCGAAATGGTCAATTAAAAGTTCATTTTTTTACTAAAAAGTTACGTATGAGATAAAACAAATTATTGATGACTATCTATTAAATAAAAGAGTTGTGTTATTCGCTATTCGATCGAATCTAGTTCTGAAAAATAGTTACACAAAGTCTTAATACCTCCGATTCAATATCTCCCCCAAAATAATCGCCTTCCTCGCCCCATCTTTCATCCTCAGGAACTTCACAAACTCGCTCTCTTCTTTTTCCTGCTCATCATATGCCTCGAAATGATCGAACTTTATCTTTTGACCCTCTTCTTCTAGGTCTACCAATTCATTAATGGTCTTAATCTCGGCCGCTTTTTGTACGGAGCTTTCATAGCGCTCTTTGATTTCGTCATCTTCGTACTCATAACTCGGCGTAGGGGGCGTTTGAGGGGAGTTTGGCTCTTCTATTTCAACGGGTTTTACCTCACGAGGGGTTTCTTTGGCCTCACCGGTAAATTCTTTAAGAAGCTCTTCAAAGGTTACGGGGCGCTCTTGAGTCTCGCCATCTGCACGTGGCTGCTTTGGCGGTTTGGCTTTTTTCCCTTTCGCTTTTAAAAACCTGCTAAACAGTCCGAATCCGATCAACAGGATATATATGAGTAATTGAATATCATCCATGCATGACAAATTTAGAATTAAAAATAATAAATTTGTGCCCTTTTCAAATTCACTTTACGTTTGATGCATGCAGCTCTCTAAGCTTGAGATCAAGGGGTTTAAAAGTTTTGGCGATAAGGTTACCATCAATTTTGACGAAGGGATCACGGGTATCGTGGGGCCTAACGGCTGCGGAAAGTCGAATATCGTAGATTCCATCCGGTGGGTACTGGGTGAGCAAAGCAGTAAAACGTTGCGCTCGGAAAAGATGGAAAATGTGATTTTTAACGGGACAAAAAATCGAAAGCCCACCCAGCTGGCAGAGGTTTCTCTTACCTTTAACAATACCAAAAACCTGCTCCCTACGGAATATTCACAAGTGACCATCACCCGGCGGTATTACCGCTCGGGAGAAAGTGAGTACCTGCTGAATGGTGTGACATGCCGCCTAAAGGATATCACCAACCTATTTTTAGATACGGGGATCGCCTCCAACAGCTACGCCATCATCGAATTAAAAATGGTGGACGACCTATTGAACGATAAAGATAATTCCAGGCGGGGCCTTTTCGAAGAAGCTGCCGGGATCTCAAAATTCAAAAAACGAAAAAAAGAGACCCTAAAAAAGCTTTCGGATACCGACGCTGACCTCGACCGTGTAGAAGACCTTCTTTTTGAAATAGAGAAGAACATGAAGTCGCTGGAACGGCAGGCCAAACAAACCGAACGCTACTATAAATTAAAAGAAGAGTACAAAGCCTCCAGTGTAGAGCTGGCCAAGGTGACGGTGAGCAAGTATACGGAGAGCTATCAAAAACTAGCCAAGCAAATTGAAGTTGAGCAAGACAAAAAACTCAGCCTCAATAAGCAGGTACAAGAAAAAGAAGCAGCGTTGGAAAAGGCGAAAGCGGAACTGATCGGCAAGGAAAAGACCCTGGCAAGCCGCCAAAAGACACTGAACGAACATGTGTCCAAAATTCGTCAATATGAAAGTGAAAAAAAGGTCAAAAATGAGCGGCTTCGATACCTCAATGACAAATCAGAGAGTTTAAAAGACCAAATTGACCAAGATAAAAAAAGTAACGACCGCGCGGCCTTCAGCATTGAGAGCTTGGGGCAAGAAAAAGGGTCGGCGGAAAAGGTGCTGGCAGAGATAGAAGCGAAATTAACCACATTAAAAGAGGAATACGAAGATCAGAAGGTTCGGACCGCACAGCTACAAGAGGAGACAGACACCCTTCGAAAGATCCAAAAAAACAAACAAGAGGAAGTTTACCAGCTCAAAAAGTCGGTAGAGCTCAAAGAATTGCAGCTTTCGTCCCTTAAGCAAGAGCTCGAACGAACCGCCTCGGACACCAGCGAACATAACGCAAGCCTCATTGAGTTCGAAAAAAAGGTAAATACGTTGTCCGAAGAACTCGCTGTAAAAAACCGGCAGCTTCAGAAACTAAAAACCTCGGAAGAGGAGGTGAACAGCAGGATTGAATCTACGGAAAAGACCATAGAGGTGATCCGGGGAGAGCTAACAGAAACGAACCGTAAACTCGATGCTCGCCAGAATGAATTTAACCTGACCAAGTCGTTGGTAGAAAACTTGGAAGGGTTCCCCGAAGCTATCAAATTCTTAAAGAAAAAAGCGGGTTGGAAAAAAAATGCACCCCTGTTGTCTGATATCCTTACGTGCGAAGATGAATATCGTGTCACTATTGAGAATTACCTCGAGCCTTATCTCAATTACTACATTGTAGATACAGAAGCAGACGCCTACGAGGCCATCAATATCCTAAGCGATGCGGCGAAGGGAAAAGCTAACTTTTTCATTTTAGATACGTTTGAAGGCTTTCACCCTTCCGCCACGAAAATATATGATAATGCCTTCCCTGCCACGGAGATCATGGAGTATGATTCCAAGTACAGGAAGCTGATGAGCCATATCCTGGACCGGGTTTATCTTTTCGAAGGCGACTACCATAATATCCCGCAGGACGACAATATTTTCATCACCAAGAATGGTAAGGTGACCAAACGCAAGTTCAGCATTTCCGGGGGGTCGGTAGGACTTTTTGAAGGAAAACGGATCGGCCGGGCCAAGAACTTGGAAAAACTTGAAAAAGAGATCAAACGACTCACCAAAAAGCTGGGGGAAGTGCAAGAAAGCCTTTCTGAAAAACAAAAAGAGCTGGAGCAGCTAAAGGCGAGTCGCCACAAATCAGAAATTGAAGAACTACAGGTAGAAATAAACCATATTAACGAGGAATATATCTCCATCAAGACTAAGCAGGAGCAATTCGACCAGATGCTTTCGGATGCAGACCTGAGGAAGGAAGATATGCTCGAAAAGATCGAATCGCTCAATGAAGGCATTGCTGACCAGCGCCCTGCCGCTGACCAAGGCGAAAAAGAGTTGGCAGAATTTGAAGAAAAGCTGGCCGTACTGGAATCGGACCTAGGAGAACACAGTGGTATGCTCACTGAAAAATCATCTGCATTCAATGAGCAAAACATCTTTTTTCATCAACAAGAGAACCGGGTAAAGAGTATTACCCAGGAGATGGAATACAAGCAAGATGCCTTTGACCACAGCAAAGAGCGTATAGAGAAGAACAAAAATGAGCTATCCTCCAACGAAGTGGAGATAAAACAACTGCTGGAAAAAAGTGAGATCAATGACGATGAGCTCATCGGCATGTACGAGGAAAAAGATGACATAGAAAAGGCGGTGAATGAAGCAGAAAAAGACTACTACTCCGCTCGCGGCCTGATCGATGAGATCGATAAATCCGAAAGAGAGATCCAACGCAGCCGGGAGACCATCGATACCTTGCTGATGGAACTCCAAAATAAGCTCAATGAAACCAAGCTGGAACTTGGCGCTATTAAAGAACGGCTGTCGGTAGAGTTCAGCATTGAGCTGGACCATCTCATGGAATCGGAAGAGCCCGCTGCGGAACAAAAAGAAGAAAACCAGCTGCGCACAGAAGTAGAGAAGATCAAAGAACGGCTCGATCGTATGGGGCCTATCAACCCCATGGCGATGGAAGCCTATAACGAGATCAAAGAAAGAAATGATTTCATTACGACACAACGCGACGACCTTCTAAAAGCTAAGGATTCCCTGCTGACCACTATCCAGGAGATTGATACCGTTGCCAAGGAGACTTTTTTAGAAGCTTATGACAAAATAAAGGTCAATTTCGTCGAAGTATTCCGAAGCCTGTTCACCGAAGAAGACGACTGCGACCTACGCCTGAGTGACCCAGAAAATCCCCTCGACTCCAGCATCGAGATCATTGCAAAACCAAAAGGCAAACGCCCCCTCACCATCAACCAGCTTTCCGGGGGGGAGAAAACGCTCACTGCTACCTCTTTACTGTTTGCTATTTACTTACTTAAACCTGCTCCATTCTGTATCTTCGATGAGGTGGACGCACCTTTGGATGACGCTAACATTGATAAATTCAATAACATCATTAAAACCTTTAGCAATGAAAGCCAGTTTATCATTGTCACGCACAACAAGCGTACTATGGCTAGCACGGACATTATCTACGGCATTACCATGATCGAGCAAGGCGTATCGAGGGTAGTTCCGGTGGACCTGCGTGAGCTGGCAGACTGATCCTTGGGAACCAGGACCATGATAGGGTCTTTCACTCGCCAAAAAGGCTTTGGGCGCTTTGTGCTATATTAATGGCCTCGATAGTTTCCAGGGGGATCTGCCACCAAGACGCTAATGCACCAAGAGTCACCAACCATAATAGTCCAGGATAGCATCAATATGATAAACGATGCTCAAGTATAGGCTAGTGTTAAGTTAAGTGTAATAGGACGGCTTGCTATTTTTTCCAATCCCGTTCTTAAAGTCGGCAGTCAGCAATAAACCATCGGCAACCCCCTGTTTTGTCTACTGCCCTTTGCCTAGTGCTAACTGGTCGAAAACTCTCCAACGCTGCAAATAAAGTTCATCATCTAACCTTACTCGCCAGTTGAAGCTTGACCTAATACCAAGACATCATTGAAAATTCAAGTGGCATATGGAGGGGAGACATCCAGGAACAGCGCGGCCCACTTGAGGCCCTTGGGTAAGCGGCCTATAGGGGCTGGGCAGTGCGTTTTGCGGGGAAAATGGGCTTTGTTCCTGGCGCCCTTTTCTTTTGTTTCGTTTTCTTTTGGGCGCGCAAAAGAAAATGAAAACCGGGCTTAGAACTACAAAATCCCGCTTAAACTGCTTATTTCGAGGATTATACTATCCCAAAATTTTAAAAATGCAGCCTAACTCGCCAAAATTAAACACTCTACTATCGAAGCTAATTTTCAAGAACACACTGTTTTTTCGGTCCTGCTATTAAAGTCGGCAGTCAGCAATAAACCATCGGCAACCCCCTGTTTTGTCTACTGCCCTTTGCCCAGTGCTAACTGGTCGAAAACTCACCAACGCTGCAAATAAAGTTCATCATCTAACCTTACTCGCCAGTTGAAGCTTGACCGAAACCTAGCGGGTAAGTGGCATATGGCGGACGCCCGTATAATTAAACGGCGAGATTTCTTTCAATCCTGATTTTACCTCACCACTAATGTCCAAAGTATCAATAAAGGCATGCAAGCTCTCCTTTGTTACTTTTTCATTTTTTCGCGTCAATGCCTTAAGGGTTTCGTAGGGCTCCGGGTAACCTTCGCGTCGTAATATGGTTTGTATGGCTTCCGCTACTACCGCCCAGTTATCGTCAAGGTCTTCCCTCAGCGCTACCTCGTTCAATTCCAGCTTACCCAATCCTTTTTCTAACGACTTCAGGGCAATGAGCATATGTCCCAGCGGCACACCGACATTCCTGAGCACCGTAGAGTCGGTCAAGTCCCTTTGGAGCCGAGAGATCGGCAGTTTGGCGGAAAGATGCTCAAAAAGAGCGTTAGCCACCCCCAAGTTCCCTTCGGCATTTTCGAAATCAATAGGATTCACCTTGTGGGGCATCGCCGATGAGCCCACCTCGTCTTTAGCGATCTTTTGCTTGAAATAGTTCATAGAAATGTACTGCCATACATCACGACTAAGGTCAATCAAAATCGTATTGACACGCTTCAGGTTATCAAAAAGGGCTGCCAGGTGGTCATAATGTTCGACTTGGGTAGTAGGATGGCTCCTCACCAGTCCCAAATGGTCTTTCACAAAAGCATTCCCAAAGGTGATCCAGTCCTGGTCAGGATACGTCACTTGGTGAGCGTTAAAATTGCCAGTAGCCCCTCCAAATTTAGCGGCATGAGGAATGGTGTCTAAAAGCTCCACCTGGTTGAGCAGTCGCTGGTGGAAAACGTCTATTTCTTTGCCCAGCAATGTGGGTGAAGCAGGCTGACCATGGGTTTTGGCCAGCATAGGTACTTCCTGCCATTTCTTCGCAAAGGAGTCGAGCAGCGCCATCACCTGACTCAACTTTGGATAAAGCTCATTTTCTAAGGACTCCTTTAGCAGCAAAGGGATCGAGGTATTGTTGATATCCTGCGAGGTAAGCCCAAAATGGATGAACTCTTTACTCTCCCCTACCCCTAACTTGTCAAATTCCTCTTTCAGGAAGTACTCCACGGCTTTTACGTCATGATTGGTGACTTTCTCTATTTCTTTGATCGCCATGGCATGGGCTTCGGAAAAATTTTTGTAGATATCTCGCAGGCCCGGGAAGAGTGCCGGGTCAAAAGAGGCTAATTGCGGCAAAGGCAACTCACATAATGCAATAAAATACTCGATCTCTACCAATACCCGGTAACGGATCAGGCCAAATTCTGACAGGTAAGGGGCTAAAGGTGCAGTGTGCCTGCGGTACCTGCCATCTACCGGTGAGATGGCTGTAAGGGCATTAAGGTCCATGGATGACATTTTTATTAGAAAAGGCTCAAAAATAGGAATTTATATGGTTCCGTTCGTGTAAATCTTTCCAATTCTCCCTCCTTTTCGAAGGGGCTTTTCTTAGCTTTGAACTTGAAATGAATGTTGGTTGGTTTAAGGCGGTTTTTACACCTTTTTTACTTCTTTATTTTTTAAATGCTACTGGCCAAAGGTACGCGGACCAATACCGCCTACAGGCAAGTAAAACCCCGGAACCGATTGTCTTAGATGGCAAATTGGAAGAGCCCATCTGGCAGTCCTCCGCATCGGCTACGGACTTTTTGCAAAGCTTCCCGGAAGACTCGGTCCCCGCGATCGCGCAGACCAAAATTATGATCAGTTTTAACGATCAATTCTTATATATCGGGGGTATTTGCTATGAAAAAACGGACAAACCCGATGTTATTACTTCACTAAGGCGAGATTTCACTTGGTCCCGCAATGAGAATATCAGTGTTTACATAGACCCCTTTAATGACTATACTAATGGATTTACCTTCGGGCTCACTCCTCTTGGCGTTCAGCGAGAAGGCTTGGTCACCAACGGCGCTGACGTACGTACGGATTGGGACAACAAGTGGTTTTCAGCGGTACAGAAGTATGAAGACCGCTGGGAGTTTGAAATGGCGATCCCATTCAAAACCTTACGTTACGACGACAGCAATGATCAATGGAATATCGTTTTCCTGCGGAACAACCTCAAACTGAACGAAAGAACAGGTTGGACCATCGTGCCGCAGGGGTTTAGCTCGTCGGCCTTCGCTTTTGCCGGCCGGCTTACATTTGATGCCCCACTTCCCAAAGCGGGTGCAAATTTCGTGTTCATACCGTTTGTAGCGTCTAATGTCAACAAAGATTTCGAAGAAGGTGAACCTGCTCAACGGGAGCTGGACACCGGTTTTGATGCCAAAATCGGGGTCACCTCGGCATTGAATTTAGACCTTACTGTAAATCCTGACTTTTCACAGGTGGAAGTAGACCGCCAGGTGACCAACCTGAGCCGATTCGAGATCTTTTTCCCTGAGCGAAGACAGTTTTTCTTAGAAAACCAAGACCTTTTTGGGGAAGGTGGCTTTGGGAGTACTCGTCCTTTCTTCAGCCGGCGCATCGGTATTGCCGAAGATACGGCCGGCAACGCTATACAGGTGCCGATTGTATACGGGGCCAGGCTCAGTGGTAAGCTAGGTCAGAAATGGAGGGTGGGCTTTTTAAACATGCAAACACGCCAAGAGGATGGCGCCACTCTTACCGGCATCGACGAAATAAAGAATACCTACAAGCTCTTATCCCAGAATTATACCGTGGGTGTTTTACAACGCCAAGTCTTTGACCGGTCTAACATCGGCATTGTCGCGGTGAACAGGCAAGCCATGAATTTCGATGATAGTGATACCACCTTATCCACCACCGAATATAATCGTGTCATTGGCATGGATTACAACCTGATCAGCCCGGATGGCCGGTGGGAAGGAGACTTTTACTACCACCAGTCCTTTGACCCGGAACGGCGAGACGATGCTTTTTCCGGTGGCGCCTTCCTAAGGTATAACACCACACGCTTGGAAATTGGGGGCATCTCCTCTATTGTAGGAGATGGGTATAATGCCGAAGTAGGTTTTATCCAGAGGAAGAACATCTTCCGGTTTACGAACTTTGCGGAATACCGGATCTACCCGGAAAGCAAGATGATCAATAATCATGGACCTACCGGGCGCTGGAATTATTTCACCGATCTTAATTTCGACCGTACCGATTTTGGCTATACGCTGGGTTACCAGTTTCAATTCAACAATACTGCCGAGTTGTGGATGGGGGTCAGTGAAACCTTCGAAAAGCTGTTGGATGATTTTGAGCCATTGGATGATTACATCCTAGCAGAAAATACTTCCTATACTTGGCGATCCTTCGGAGCTGAATTTAATACCGATCGGCGCAAGCTCTTATCATTTTTCGGGGAACTGGAAGTGGGCGGGTTTTACAACGGCACCATTATGAATTTTGCTACGGGCATCAACTACCGGTACCAGCCCTACCTTAACCTCACGTTAGACGCCGAATATAATCGCCTGGACCTTCCCGGCGAATTCGGACAGGCCGATTTTTGGCTTATCAGCCCTAGAATGGACTTAACATTTACAGATACGCTGTTCCTTACTACCTTTGTACAATATAACGAGCAAGCCGACAACGTAAACGTGAACGCACGATTCCAATGGCGATATAAACCAGTTTCGGATTTGTTTGTTGTTTACACGGATAACTATTTACCGAATAGTTTTGAAGCGAAGAGCAGGGCGCTCGTATTTAAGATTACTTATTGGTTAAATATTTAAATTGATGGCGTTTAGTTTTTTTAAAAAGAATAAAGAACAGGTAGAAGAGCCCAAGAAGCAGGGAAGTCAGCGTTATTATGACCTGCACGTAAAAGATATCATCCAGGAAACGAAAGATGCGGTCTCCATCGTTTTCTCCCAGCCGGAAAACCCGATCTCATACAAACCAGGGCAGTTCCTCACCTTGATCGTTCCCGTGGAAGGCAAAGAGGTCAGGAGAGCATACTCCCTTTGCTCATCCCCCTTTACCGACCAAGACCTGGCCGTAACCGTAAAACGAGTAGAAAACGGGTTGATGTCAAACTGGTTACCGGATAATTTGCAGGCAGGCACTAGTGTCAAAGTAATGGAGCCCATGGGAGTATTCACCACGGAATACGACACCAGTAATAAAAGGCATCTCATCATGTTTGCCGGGGGAAGTGGCATAACACCTATGATGTCTATCATCAAATCCATACTTACGCAAGAACCCGGGAGCATTATCTCTTTGATCTATGCGAATAGGAACGAGGAAAGCATCATTTTTAAAGAGGTACTCGACCGGTTGTCGACCCAATACGAAGGAAGGCTTCACCTGATCCATATTTTGGACGATGCCCCTATGAACTGGCAAGGTCACTCGGGGCTGCTGAACCATGACATGCTCGTCAAGATCTTCGAGCGGATCCCAAGCTGGGACAATACCACCTACCTCATGTGCGGCCCCGAAGGAATGATGAAGAACGTGGAAGACCTATTGGAGGAGCAAAACATATCCAAAGACCTGGTGTTTAAGGAAAGTTTCGTAGCTGGCACGATCGATAAGGAATTGGATAAGCAACAAGCAGGTGAAGACGAGATCGTGACTCGTGAAGTTACGGTGGTATATGATGGGGACGAACATAAATTCACCGTGGAGCCCGGGCGTACCATCTTGGAAACTGCCTTAGACAAAGGGATCGACTTGCCCTATTCGTGCCAAAGTGGCTTATGCACGGCCTGCCGCGGTAAATGTGTTTCCGGGAAAGTAAAGTTAGACGAAGAAGAAGGCCTGTCGGAAGCAGAAATGGCAGAAGGATATGTGCTAACCTGTGTGGGGCATCCCCTGACCGATGACGTGGTCATAGAAATTGGATAAGATATACAAGATATAAGTTCAAGATCGTGTGTGGGACACCCATGGATCTTGAACTTTGTACCCAGTCATTTGAACATAAATTAAAGCATGAACATCTCCGAAAGCACCAAAACGCTCGAAAGGAATCCTCGTACCTTTTTACCCGAAGACCTAAAGATAGAAAGCTGGGAGGGAATAGAGCCGTTTTGTAACGACCTGCTAAGCCGCCCCATAGACTCTGTAGAAGATCTTAAGCGATGGCTGAAAGACCGTAGTGAACTCAACGCGGTCATATCCGAAGACCTAGGGTGGAGGTACATTAATATGACACGCTACACGGAAAACGAAGCGTACAGCCAAGCCTATCAATTCTTTGTTACGGAGATACAGCCGAAAATCGCCCCTTTTTCTGATAAGCTAAACAAAAAAGCAATGGCCAGCGAGTATTTAAAGGACTTGGAAACAAAAGAAGGGTATGATATTATGATCCGGGAGATGCGTAAAGACATCGAAATATTCCGTGAAGAAAACATTCCTTTATTTACCAAGATCCAAACAGAAACTCGAAAATATGGCCAAATAAGTGGGGCTATGACCGTAACCATCGATGAGGAGGAAATGACACTGCAGCAAGCGGCAGTACTGCTCCAATCCACGGACCGGGCTAGGCGGGAGGAAGTATACCACCAGGTAGCCAGCAGGAGATTGGAAGACAAAGACACCCTGGACGAGCTCTACAACACGTTGATCAGTTTGCGGACCGAGGTGGCGAAAAATGCCGGCTTCGACAATTATCGTGATTACATGTTCAAAGCTATGGGACGTTTTGATTACGGTCCCCAAGACTGTTTCGACTTCCACAATTCGGTACAAGAGGCTGTAGTGCCGATGTTAGACACATTGGCCGCCGAGCGTAAATCGCAGCTGCAATTAGACCCACTGCGGCCGTGGGATAAAGCAGTAGATCCTCATAACCGGGAAGCGCTAAAGCCGTTTGACGGCGGGGAGGACCTGGCTAAAAAAACCATTGAATGCTTTAAACGCCTGGACCCATTTTTAGGGCAGTGCTTGGGCATTATGAAAGAAATGGGCCACCTGGACCTGGTGTCAAGAAAGGGTAAGGCCCCGGGAGGATATAACTATCCTCTTTCCGAGATCGGTGTGCCGTTCATCTTTATGAACGCCACCTCTACACTCAGGGATATGATCACGATCTTGCATGAAGGGGGACACGCTGTGCACTCCTTCCTCACTCGTGACCTCGAGCTTACCGAATTCAAACATACTCCATCAGAGGTAGCGGAACTAGCCTCCATGAGCATGGAGCTGATCTCCATGGATCATTGGGATATCTTCTTCAGCAATGAAGAGGACCTGCTACGCGCTAAAAAAGAGCATTTGGAACAGATCATAGAAACGTTGCCTTGGGTAGCGGTGATCGATAAGTTCCAACACTGGATCTACGAAAATGCCGGGCATCGCCCGAAGGAAAGAATATCGGAATGGAACAAGATCTTAAATTCATTTTCAGATACCCTTACCCGATGGGACGGCCTGGAAGAAAACAAGAACTACCTATGGCAAAAACAACTCCATCTCTACGAAGTACCATTTTACTACATTGAATACGGGATGGCACAGCTTGGAGCGGTAGCGGTTTGGAAAAATTACAAAGCTGATGCGAAAAAAGGGCTAGAAGGCTACATGAATGCTTTGAAATTAGGATATACCCGGTCCATCCCGCAAGTCTATGCGGCGGCTAATATAGAGTTCAACTTTAGTAAGGAGTACATCCATGACCTCATGCAGTTTGTGCGGCAGGAACTAGACGGTCTCTAGCATACATAGTATACTCTACCCTAGAATGCGTTGATTATTAGCTTCATAGCTTAAAGTTAAATCAATTTTATTTACCCAAGTAAAGGAAAAATTTACCGTTCATCACTGACTTTTTAAATTTGAAGGTCCCTGGGGAACTTATTTCATGATAAACAAATGACAACGATTAGCGTTCAACTTAAATGATAACTAACTGTTATTCAATGACTTTCAAAATTAAGTCAACGAATAAGCTGATAAACTTGAAATCTTGATATTTTTCCCAAAATCATAGCCCCGTGAAAATCACATTTTTAGCTTTTAATTACTCATTGAATTAACTATTCTTGGTAATTAATTTTATCTCACGTTTAATCTTTTTCGACTATGGAAATTAACATTTTGGTAATAGTGGATACCAAAACTACGTTGGCTGGAAACACCACTGTTTACATGACTGACGACAATCCCGGTTACGACCAAGGAGAAGGCACGGCACAATTAGTTGTGAATGCCAAGCCCGGCGATGTCATTATTTGGAGGGCTATGTCCATTGACCCCTCACAAACGGTTTCACTGGATGAATTCATTGATAAAGATGGTTTCAATATATTCTGTGGTAACGGACCCTCCAAGATAGGGGAAGTTTGGACAGGGGTGGTAGACAACTATCCTCCTGGCACCGAAGAATCTTATACCTTTGTATTTTCCATAAATGGAGCCGGTAAGTATGATTGGGACCCTAAAATATTGATCCAACCAGATCAACCTGATTAAGCATGCATGTAAGGATCATTGCCATGGCCTATATAATTATAGGCCTTTTTGTTTCTTTTTCGGTTTTTTCTCAAAATCAAAAGATCACTGATAGTCTGATCCAAGTACTCAATAATAAGGGGCCATTAAATGATAGTACCCGGTTTACGGTTCTTAAAGATATCTTTTTGGATCATCCTGATCCGAGAGGAAGACTTCAATACGCCCAAGAAGCCTTATTGATTGCAGAAAAAAGTAATAACAGTAATTGGCTATATATTTGCAATCTAAACATCGGGTACGCCTACCGTCTCCAAGGAGATATGGAGCAGGCCTTAAAGTTCTTTTTTACTTCCTTCCAACTTGCCAATGAAGAGGGTAATAGTCAGAATCAAGCCATATCTTCAAGCGCCATAGGAGATGTTTACTCCATACAATCTGATCATACGAATGCAATTAATTATTATAACCGGGCCATTAGTTATTTTCGTGATGTCGATGATTCTTTGAAGTTAGCGTCTACTATTCTTAATCTTGCTGATGAATATTTCAATGTAGACAAGCTGGATTCTGCATTAATACTCTTTAACGAGTCTGGGATTATCTATGATCATGTTGGATACAAGCTAGGAATTGCCTACAACCTTGGCAATATTGGGCTGGTTTATGCAAAACAAGGTAAACATGAATTAGCGGAGGAAAACATTAACAAGGCCTCTCTTATCCTGAGTGAATTGGGTGACCGTTACCCTATCGCGGTGTACGACACCTATATGGCCGATATTTACCAAAAAAGAGGAGATTTTGACAGGGCATTGGGATATGCTAAAAAAAGTTATGCCGTTGCCATGGAACTAGGCCTAAAAGAACAAATACGAGACGCCAGCCTAAAGCTTTCGGAACTCTATCAATCGGTAGGTGATTACCAGCAAGCTTATACCTTCCAAAGTAAATACATCGCTTACGGCGACAGCATCAATAACGAAGAGACTATCCGCAAAATGGCTGATTTGCGTACGGAGTACGAGGTTTCGCAAAAACAAGCCGAAGTAGACCTGTTAGAAACACAAAAACGTATCCAGCAAGTCATTGTTTTTGCCATGGCAGTGGTTTTATTGCTCTTGGCCACACTTGCTTATACACTGTATAAAAACAACCGGCAGAAACAGGCCACAAACCTTTTGTTAGGCGAGCAGAAAGAAGAGATCGAAACCCAAAAAGACCAGTTGGAAGAGCTCAACCGCACCAAGGACAAATTCTTCTCCATTATTTCCCATGACCTTAGGGGCCCGGTTAACTCTTTCAAAGCCGTGGCTGTGCTCACCAAACTGTGTATAGAAGAAAAAAAGCTCGAAGAACTGCCAGAGGTCTACCAGCATTTTGACACCTCTATTGATCAGCTATCCGCCCTGTTAGATACCCTGCTGGACTGGGCTATCACACAACAAGGGGCGATCAGCTATCAACCCGGAAAAGTGGACCTTGAAGAAGTCGTGAAAGAATTGACAGATCTATTTGTTAATATGGCTAATGCAAAGCAGATCCGGTTAGTCTCGACCATTAAGCCTGGCCTCTACCTATGGGTGGACTTGAACAGCCTGAAAACTATTTTAAGGAACCTGGTGAATAACGCCCTAAAGTTTACACCGGAAGGAGGAAAAATAACACTCTCTGCATCGGCTGAAGAACACAATTCCATCGCAAAGATCACCGTAGAGGATACCGGGGTAGGGATACCTACCGAAAAGCTGGAGAATATATTCAAGCTCAGCGGTCATAACCGCAGTTGGGGTACCCAAGGCGAGAAAGGGCTTGGATTAGGCCTGCAATTAGTACACGAATTCATTCAAATGAATAAAGGTACCGTAAAGATAGAAAGCCAAGAAAATACCGGAACTACTGTAAACCTGGAACTACCGTTGTATACCACAAATCACCCGGCAGACGTTCAGGAACGTAGCTTATCCAAAAGCTGATTCAGTACCTTAGCTTCTTTTTCCGTTAAGGATCCCAGCCCGTTATCCAACGCGTCGATCTTTGTATCCATAACCTCCAAAAGCCTAAGCCCCTTGCCAGAAATGGTTACATCTACCAACCTGCGGTCTGAAGGACAGGTCTTCTTGAGTACCAGGTCTTTTGCCGTCAGGCGATCTACTATACGAGAAGCATCCGAATTTTTATCCAACATACGCGTTTTGATCACTGACGTGGAAATGCTCTTAGGATGACTCCCACGTAAGATCCTCAATACATTGTATTGTTGTTGGGTGATGCCAAAAGGCTTAAAAAATTCCTTGTGCTTATGCCCTAACCAACTGGCGGTGAATATTAAGTTAAGCGTCGCTTTTTGCCATTCATTTTTAAATACCTTTTGGTGTATTTCATCTTCTATTTTCATTCCCACCTTCTTTTAGAGATTACCTTATCCATAACAAAAATATATCATATTGATTTACAGTAGGTTAAAAATAGCTGAATACACTGGGTAAAACGTGCAACTGCACCCGTCTCACAGCTTAAAACTTTCAGTCCATCCTTTACCACACTGTAAAAAATCGTCTATACCAAGAAAAGAGTAAAACATAACCTATAACGTACCCATGTTATGTAGGTTAGTCTACACCATTGGACACGACAGCCTTACCCGCCTTTCAAAAAACTCAATAATAATCAATAATGTTTAAACACCAATTATTAATCACGATGTATATAAACATTAGGCCTAAATTTCAACTCTTTGCATTGTTCGGCAGCAAAGTATATTAAAAATTCAATTGGCGTATGGAGGGAAGGCATCCAGGAACAGCGCAACACATTTGAGGCCTGTGGGCAAGCGGCCTATAGGGGCAGGATAGCGCGTTTCGAGGGAAAAATGGGCTTGGTTCCTGGCGCCCTTTTCTTTTGTTTCGTTTTCTTTTGGGCATGCAAAAGAAAATGAAAACCAGGCTTAGAACCACAAAATACCGCGTATACTGCTCATTGAGAGGATCACACCACCCGAAACACTCTAAAAATGCAGCTTAATTTTCCAAAATTAAACTTCCTACGATCAAAGCTAATTTTGAAGGATACCCTTTTATAGGATCATTAGGCACTAACGAGAACGCCCGGATTACAAATCCTATTGCCTCGATAAGTACGCATTACGCTACGCTAAATGCGTACTAGTTGAATTGAAAATTCAAGTGGC
>JANQLQ010000283.1 GCA_028280565.1 Fulvivirga sp. | reverse complement strand
CCTATGACATACTTTTTCAAAGTGATGAAAATCAAAATTTTACAAAATCCATTTTTGGGTATAACAAGCTTAAAAACTATCATTTTTCGTCATCGCCCCAAAGGGACGCCTATGGCGCGAACCCAGCAGGCGGGTTCATGGGTTTGCGTGAAGCGATCCCCCGACTATTAACGCTCGCAAGCAGTGTAGCTAACTCACCTGTTGTGCGGATGGCTTCGTAGCCCCCAGCACCCTCACCGCCAGCCTACCTATGACATACTTTTGTTCTTTCGTCATCGCGAACCCAGTGTGTTGGCTTCGGCAAGGCGTGAAGCGATCCCCTACTCGTGGAACGAGAACCGGGTCCATTCCATCACACACGAGAGGGGGGCAGCTTCGTAACCGGCCCACAAACTACGCCAGCCTCGCTGTGACGATTATTTTTGCCGTTTTTGTCATCCCAAGGCCAAGCATTTTCGCGAAAATGGTACCACTCGCCGGGAGACCTGGCTGAAAAGTAGAATGGCTTACCGGTCATAATATGACTGCATCCCGGTCACATATTATCTTGCCTGCCTCCATCTTTAACTCGGCCATTTGCAACACACTACGCCTGTTTTCCAAGGGTTGCTTGAAAATGGGTACCCGACCTTCTCCCGCTTTCTCCAGCTCATAACGGCGCCAGGGTTCTACGTGGTAAAAGATAAAGGCCCGGTCATCCTTGATCGATACACTACAATGACGCGCCCTGCTTCCATCCTGTGGACGGCTTCCGTTTTCCTTTAAGATCGTTCCTTGGAAATCCCAGTAGTCGCCATCCGTGCTGGAGTAGACAAAGAGCCCTTCATGTGGGTCTGTAATTAGCCAGTATCGTCCCTTCCATTCAAAAACATAGGGGGCTTCTTCAAACCCGGAACCCGTGGCAGATTTATTGAATACATCACTTTTCGTGAAGCCTTTGGCTTCCCAGCGCTGAAAGTCAGCGGTTTCTAGTTGGTATAATTCATTTTTTCGCTCGCCCTTTTTCTTGCCTTTAAACCATACTTTATACTTTTCATCGATCTTGAAAACAGTGGCGTCGATGGTGCTGAGCTCTTGGTCATGGATCACTCCTACCTTTCTCCAGCCTTTAACCGGGTCTGTAAGGGCGGTTTTGTAATGTACAATCTGTCCGGGCCCGCCCCAGGCTCCCTGGGTAGGCACGGTGTCCGGCTTGTAAGTGACAAACATATGCAGGCTATCGTTATGGGTGGTAATGGCCGGCGCCCAAAAGGTTGCGTCCGCGTCACGTTGCCCTCCTTTAGCATCGAAATAGCAGTATCCCAAAAATTGCCATTGCAGGAGATCCTTGCTTCGGATCACCCCTAAGGGCGTGCGCAACCAGGTATTTTGCAGGGCAGGCCGGCGGGCCGTATAGTAGATGTACCAATGGTTATCAGCCGCATTCCACACCACTTCAGGATCGCAGGAACCGTGGTAATTCGGATCTGTAAACAGGGGGCTAGGCACGGTGTCTCGTGTCGATGGTTGCTGCCCCGTGGGAGCGCTGTCACCCGTAGAGTCAGCATACTCCCGGTGTTGCTGCTGGCAGGCTACCAGCAAAAATGTGAGCATTAACCCACAAGAGCCCATTTTAAACATTATGGCTGATCCCTTGTGTAAACCTATCGTTTCTTTTCTCATCTTTTTAATATCCTTGGCTAAAACTATCTCCTGGACGGTGATTTTGGTAGTACTTTTTAAAACTTTTCGGCTAACGTTCCACTACAAACTTTATGTTCTCCTGTCCCTTTCCACGCTGGATGTTCAGCAGGTAAGTGGAAGGGGCCAATCCCGAGATGTCAATGACAGCTTCTCCTTCGTAGCTTGCGCTGGACACGGTACGGCCGGTCATATCCCGTATCGTAACGTGGTATTTCCCTTCTACATTACGCAAGGTGATCTTTCCCCTTGCCGGGTTAGGGAAAACCAGCGAATCGGTCAGTCTCTCTTCCCCAAGATCAATCGAGGTAGTTACTGCCCTTCTGAAGGCAGCCCATGCCAGGTAATCCTCGGCACATAAAGGGTTAGCCCCGAGTTGGTCGTTCTCGTCCCTGGCCAGTGTGACCTGCATAAAAACGGGGTTTAGAAACCATAAAGGAGAGCCGGTATTGAAAACCAATGGCGCCGACTGCTGGAGGATCGGGTAGGTGGCTATGACCACGTTGTTCTGCTCAAACTTCTCCCGGTAAACATCCAGGTACCCCGGGATGAACCAATCCCTCGTTTTAAAAAGATCGTCCAGTTCTACCGGTTGTATCTTGTTATTGTTAGCGTACTGGTACCATTCAAAGAGCTGCATGCCCGGTGAATGCCCGTATTTAGCCGCAAAGTCGGCTCCTGCCGGGTTCACATTCAGCGCTTCGCTGATATTGTTACGATATAGCCGGTGCAGTGAAAATTCTGTGACGATGAAAGGCTTATCGGGAATGATGGACCGGGCATGTGCAAAGGATTGGTCCACTTCGTTAAAGTTGCTGATATGAAGGTGAAGGGCAAAGCCTGTAACCCTGTCATCCTGCTGGGCAAACTGCAACAGGCCATTCACTCCTTCATTCGTCTGCCAGCGGTTTTCAAAAAGCGCAGGGAATGAGCCTGCATATACCTCAGGCTTCTTTATAGAAGGTCTTAAGTTGTAAAACCTCTCGAACACCTCTGTGAGCAACCTTTCTGTAAACACTACCAGGGGCACGCCATTATGCGAAGATTGAAAGACCAGGTCTTCGGTGAGCGTTTCTAAGTTGGGTTCATTACCCAAGGTAAAAATGTCGATAGAGGTACCCAGGCGCGCCATGACCCTTGAGGCGATGTCAAACATTTCCCTTTCACGCGCTGAACCCGGCACGGGGATATTCTCGTCATTTTGTTTGAAGTCAAACCTCCACCCGAAGATGACCTGGTATCCCGCATTGCTGGCATCTATGACACGCTGTAAGCCCTCATCCGTTTCCGGGTTGAGTTCACCGTTAAGATACCGGTAGAACCGGGGAGTGACCCGGACCCATCGTACGCCGGACCTCTCGAGTAAGTCCAACTCTATAAGATCAGGGTCGTGATTGTAATTAGCGCCTAGCTCCGTTAACTCCTGCCCTTGCAGCCTGTAGCACCAACAGGTAACAAGGGCAATAATCGTTAGTCTTGTGATCATACGTGTTGCAATTCAAGGTGACACAAAGTGGATATCAGTATCCTTCATCTTGTACGATTAAATTATTGTTATTCGCTTCCTCTGCGGGAATTGGGAACCGGTTGCGATGCGGACCGTCTACGGTGACTCCTCTTGACGTGGCATTGGCAATGAAGAGATCGTGACGTACCAGGTCTTCCCTTCTTTTCCCTTCGTGGATAAATTCTTTGGCCCGCTCCAGCAGGATCAGGTCACGCAGCTCGTCCCCGGCTGCAGCATTTTGGATGCTGCTATGATCTGTCAACCCTGCCCTTTCTCTCACCTGTATGACGAGCTGTTTTGCTTCATCTATGGACTGCCCCAGCGCGTTGAGCGCTTCGGCCCTCGTGAGCAAAATATCAGCATACCGGATCACAGGGATGTCCACTCCATGGAAATTCCCTTGCCCTCCCGGGTCAAACAATTTCATGTACCTGCGGTTGTCAGGCCGCTGATCGCTGTACCTCCTTACCGAGTTGGTGATGTCGATATATTCGTCCACAGCCGGGGCTTGTCGTCCGTCTTCGGCCTCCATGGCATCTATGATCCAGTCCGTCACGCGCCAATTTGTGGCCCACGCTGCCATCACCTCGGGATCACGGACCAACTCGGGAATATTGGGTGCGGAAAGGAAATCAGGAGAAGCCACACCATTGGGAAGGGTCGTATGATAGCCTTGTTGGTTGATGCTGGTCCAAACGAAAAGCATTTCGTTATTCCCTTCATTGGAAACTAAAAAGGCTTGCCTGAAAACCGGCTCTAACGCGTAGTAGCCCAGGTCTATAATGTCTTGCGCGGTTTGAGCAGCCGCTTCCCACTGGCGGGTGTTCAAATAATGCTTTGCCAAGTACCCCAGGGCGGACCCTTTCGTGGCCCTGCCATACACATAATCCGTAGGCAATGACGCCGGGTGAGGTAAGTTTTCAACAGCAAGGGCAAGCTCAGTTTCTATAAAGGCTCGCATCTCTTCCTCCGTGATCCGGGCTTCGTTAGTAGGCTCCTCGGAACTGGTGCGTAGTACCACGGGGCCGAACAGGTTGTACAGGTCGGCATAGGCTGATGCCCGCAAGAACCGGGCTTCGGCCAAAACGACCGCTCTCACCGTTTCATCTCCCTCGAAATTACCAATGTTTTCAATCACTACATTGGCGTCCCGGATCACCTGGTAAAGCCGGCTCCACCATTCGTTGAGCCATTGTGTATCTGCCGTCCATGTGAATGTGGCAAACGGGGAGTTAAGCCCGGCCACCCCTCCTTCTGACACCACCATGATATCGGTAGAGGACTCCATGGGAAGTGTCCATGTATGTAAAGATTGGTGCCGGTTGGCAATGTGGTATGCGTTAAAAAGCAACGCCTCTATGCCTTCTTGGTTCACCAACACATTTTCCGGGGCAAACTCATCAAAGGGAGGGGCATCTAAAAGATCCTCACAGCCCCAGCAAATGGTGGTGAGAAGCACTATAGTAAGTATCCTAATATTCTTAAACATGATCAACCTGTTTTAAAGTCCGACATTTACGCCAAGAGTGTATGTCCTGGCAAAAGGATATGCGTTAAAGTCCATGGGAATGTTATTGTTCCCAAAGGAGTTCGCCGCAGGGTCAACGCCTGAATAGTCCGTCCATGTGGCCAGGTTCTGACCAATGACGTATACATCGAAGCTGCGGAAAAAATCAATGCCCAGTTTTTCCAACGGAAGCGAATATGCAAGCCTGATGGACTGAAGCCTTACGTAAGAAGCATCTTCCACGGTCCTGGAATTCACTTGGAATCCTTCCCCGATACCCGGCCGTACAAAAGACGAATACTCATTGGTGGGGTTATCTTCCGTCCACCGGTTAAGGTAAGGCTCCGCTAACCTGTTATTCCTGAAGGTGATAGGATAGAATGTATTCACCAGGTTCTGGTTCAATAGCTCTGCGCCATGGGCAGCTTCTATGAATACAGAGAGTGTTAGTCCTTTATAGCTTAAGGTGTTGGTCAACCCCCAGGTAAAGTCATGAAATGAATCGCCCAAAACCACCCGGTCATCAGAATTGATGACGCTGTCGCCATTGACATCCCTGTATTTCCAGTCGCCGGGCTGTGCGTTGGTTTTGGTCACGGAAAAATCGTCGTCCGTCTGCCAAACCCCGTCCACCTGGTAGCCAAAATAGGAGAAAAGCGGGAGACCTTCGTCCACGATAGTAGCTCCTCTCACGAAATTCAGGTTCCCTCTAAAGAAGGCATCTACACCCCCCAGGTCGGTCACCTCGTTATTGAGCGTAGTAAAGTTAGCGGCTACTTCCCATTTCAGGTCCTTCCCGTCAATGACATAACCCGAGAGCCCCAGTTCTATCCCACGGTTTTCCATTTTTCCCAGGTTTTCCGTTCTTAGCGCAAAACCTGTGCTGGTAGGTTGAGGAACATCAAGGAGCAGGTCTTCCGTATTGCGCTGGTAATAATCTATGGTACCCTGCACCCTGCTGTCGAACAGTCCAAAATCGATCCCGATATCCATTTGTACCGCAGATTCCCATTTCAGGTCCGGGTTGGCAAACCGGGTGGGTTCAATGCTTCCGAAGATCGTATTGCCGAAAACAGCGCCGTCTCCCGGGGAAAAAGAGGTCAAAAAGCGATTATTGGGTAGCGCTTGGTTGCCTATGGCCCCGTAGCTAGCCCTAAGCTTCAATTCTGACACAGGGCTTATACCTTGCAGGAATGCTTCTTCATGTAGCTTCCAGGCCACTGCCGCACTGGGGAAGAATGCAATTTTATTGTTGGGGCCAAAGCGCGAGGAACCATCCACCCGGCCGGACAGGGTTAGCAGGTATTTGTTTTTATAAATATAATTGACCCGTCCCAGCAAAGAGTTCAGTTTACTTTGTGAGCGTCCGCTGCCTACAAACTCCAGGCTGTCTGCGCCGGACCCTAGTGCATCGGTAGTAAGGTCAGGATATAAAAACCCGGAACCTTCCGCACTATTGGTGAAATTGTTAAATTCTTCATAGGTGACACCTGCTACGGCGTTCACATCATGGTCGCCGAAGTTTTGGTTATAGTTGAGGGTGAACTCACCGATATGGTAGGTACTGGTCCTGTTAAGAATGGTCCCGATCCCCCCGGTAGCCACACCGTCCAGGGTCTCAGGGCCTACCCATACATCGCGTCTTGCCGAGGATACATCGCCCCCTATTTTGAGTTTTGCCGTTAAAGAAGGCATAACAAAGTACTCGGCAGAAATAGAGCCAAAGGTGCGATACGTTCGCTGGTCGGCGCGTTCGTGGTTCGCCAGCGCCAGCGGATTATCGATCACCTGGTTATCAGAGAGAACAAATCTCCCGGTAAAAGGATCCCTAACACGCGTGATGGTAGGATCATAGTAGATCGCGGCATACAGGGCCCCTGAGTTTTCATTTACACCGGTACCGTTGGAGATAAAATCATCCTTAATGAAAGAGCTGTTCAGGTTCAAGGCCAGTTTAAACTTCTCATCCAATTTTGTATTGAGATTGAGCCTTAAATTATACCTGTCGAGGCCGGAATTGATCAGCACACCTTGCTGGTCAAAGGCACTCAAAGACACATAATAGTCCGTATTGCCATTTCCACCGGATATGGAAAGGTTATGTTCGTTAATGGTGCCGTCCCTGTACAGCAATTCGGGCCAGTTGATCCCGTCTCCCTGGAAGTCTTCCACGCGCGTACCCAACGCTCCTTCCTCGATAAGATCGTTTAGAATGGATTGGTATTGCCGGGCATCCAGCAGCTCGTAGGTGTTGGATATTTCCTGTAAGCTGTAAGCATACCCATAGTTGACCGATAGCCCCCCGGATTTACCGTTTTTTGTGGTGATCATGACCACTCCATTAGAACCGCGGGAACCATAGATAGCAGTGGCCGAGGCATCTTTCAGGATCTCGATCGAAGCAATGTCATTGGGGTTGATGGTATTCAGCGGGTTCCTTGGGTTTTGATTGCCCACAAAACCACTGCCGCTGCCAGTGATCTGGCTATTGAGATTGAACGGTATGCCATCGATCACGTACAAGGGCTGGTTGCCTGCTGTGATGGAGCTGGCTCCTCTTATTTGCACACTAATGGCCCCACCGGGCTCGCCGCTTTTACTTTGAATGTTAACTCCCGGCACCCTGCCCTGGATCATTTGCTCCACGGAAAGGTTAGCGCCTCCCGCCGTCATGTCATCCGGTTTGATAGAAGCGACCGACCCCGTGAGGTCAGATTTTCTCACCGTACCATAGCCTACTACCACGACTTCCTGCAGTTGCCGTATGTCCTGCACCAACACGATGTCGATCACGGTTTGGTCGCCTATGGGCACTTCCTCCGGTACATACCCCAGGAAGTTAAATACGAGTGTTGCCCCGGGTTGGACGTTCAGGGTATAGTTTCCGTCGGTATCGGTAATGGTGCCATTCGTGGATCCTTTTTCTATGACGGTGGCACCCGGAAGGGACTCGTTGTCTTCCATGGTTTTCACCTTACCCCTGACCTGGACCGTTTCCTGGCCCCATGCTTCGGGACTCATAAGTGCTATGCAGAACATGAAGGCGACGAACCACCTCTGCCTGCTTTTTTTTGTTTGCTGTAAACCTCTTCTCATACTCTTAAACTTTAATGTCAGATCATAATTCACGCTACGTACCTCACTCTCTCACAAATTTGTACACCTGGTCGGCTTCGGGGATGGCCAGGAAATAAAGCCCGGGCTTTAAGTGGCTTATGTTTATGCGTTCCGCGGAATATATGCCTATCTCACTTCCGGTAACGTCAGTAAGATAGACCTGTGCGCCACTGGGCCTGTTGAGGATCGTAATAATATCCGCAGCAGGATTGGGGAAAATATGAATTTCGCCAGGTCCATTGGCCTGGACAGGGGCTACCGATGGCTGCAGTGCTTGCGCTCTTGCCGAGTTGATGGTCCCGTTTTGAATGGCCCTGAAGTCATCGATAAAGGCGTAGTTAAACTGGAACTGGCCGCTGGCATTTTTTACCACGGTACGATTGACATACAACGGATTGAGTACCCAGGGATCGGTGTTGGCTGTAAAGTCCCTGTTAAACGGGTAACTCTGCCTGGTCGCGTACGTAGCGATATGGAATTTACGGTAAGATTTGAAGCGATCATACGAGTTTTTAATGTACCCGGCCCGGTTGTTATACCAAGCGTGCATTTTGAAATAATCTACCCATTCAGCACGTTGCACCGGGTTTTTAAGGGCATAGTCTATGTATTGATAGTTTTTCCATGCACTGCTCCGGTTGTATTTACTGGCGAAAGCCGCGTTAATGGTTTTACTCATTTGGTTACGCCAGTGCTTCATGAGAGAATATTCGGTAACCAGTATTTTTTGGTCGCTCCTGATCTTGGGAGAGACCCAATCAAAGACGGAGTTGACCTGGTTGATGTCCGAATGATGGATATGAAGATCTATACCGGCCATGTAATCATGATTTTTAGCAAAGGCCAAGAGATCTAATACCGATTGCTTACGTTTCGAGTTAAGGTACAGGTTATCAAAAGAGCCTACATAGATCGGGTTCTTTTTGGACCTGTTTTCCCGGTAATTGTTGGTCTTGATGCACATCTGGCGATAATATTTCACCAGCGGACCGTTAGCGCCCTGTTCGTTGCCGTCTGATTCTATAAAGGGCTCATTGCCTACTACCATGATATCCGTTTTATCCCAGACCTTATCGTAAAGCTGGGCCAGGAAATCTTTTTGGTTGTTCATCTCGGTAGAGTTCACTGCCGGGAAGTCCTTCCCTTTAAAGTCGAATTTGATATTCAGAATGGTTTTGTATCCATTGTCTTTTAGCTGTAAATAGCTATTGATCCTGTTGTCATTATCCAGTTTTGAGGGATTATTGTAGAACTCAAAAAAGTCGATGAACCCCCTCACCCAGGTAGTATGGGTCCTGGCAAGGTCGGTGAAATTGACTTGGTCAAACTGGCCGTTGAAGTTGACACCCACTTGCTGGGCCCCGGCCCAAGGTGATGCTGAGAACCAAACCAATACCATCAGCAATAAGCAGCGTCCTGTATGTGATTGTTGTAATGGGCACATAGTTTTCATTTTATAAGGTTCATTACCAGGTCATTTTTGACTGCTCCCTTGTGAATAGGGTTTTTTGTCTTCCTGATCGTTTCCTTCCATACTCCCCGTGGTGTAAAGCCCCAAGTCGAAAGAAGCTTGTTCGTGGGTTCGCTCCAGCTCTACGGTTAGCGCATTATTCCCTTTTTTCAATAGGTGGCTGTACTGGCTCTTATCGATGTGTGTATAATGTCTTTTCCGTCCTCCCCTGTCTGCATGATCGAAGATAACCTCGCCGTTCAGGTACACTTTCATTTTGGACTTAGCCGAGTAATGTTGCAGGTAGAGCGTAGAAGGAACTGTGTTCAGGTAGAACTGCTTTCTTAAATACACCTTGTCCGTAGTCCATGGGCTGTGCTTACCCAGGAAAAAGTTATCATAAGTACTCAGCGGCAGCATTGACTTGGGCCATTCATGGTCATCGTAATCCGCTTTTTTCCAATCGGCGTGGGGAGGTTCTGTACTGACGCACCATTGTGCAGGGTCATGTTCCGAACTGGGTACGAGGACATAGGGAGCCCAGTATTCGTGGTAAAGGGGGGTGACCATGCGTTTAACTTCGGCAGGATCGATCTTGACCAATTCACGATCGTAGGTAATAAGCCCGTTCACCTCTCCTTCTACATCGGTGGTTTGCGTGTAGATGGCGGCAGAAAGGCCGGAAGCTATCGGTCCCTTGAGCCCTTCGATCAGCGCTTCGAACTCCTTTACAAAATCCGTTTTGTCGTTAAACGTAAGGTATCCCCAGTTTCTCTTATCCCACCACAGGTGTCCTTCGACCGGGTGCCCCAGGCCCCCAAATTCACCCAGTACGGAGACCCGCTCCGCTGTGGGCGCTTCCATGCCGGGGCCGGGATACAAATGAACGTCAATAATGTCCCCCACTCCCCTATCAGCCCATCCACTGGGTGAGTCGATGAGTCTTGACGGGTCGTATTGTTCGGTCCATGCTGTGATACGTTCTGTATCGTACTGCCCCCAGCCTTCATTAAAGGGGACCCATACCAATATGCTGGGGAAATGGTGGAACTCATCCATCATTTCCTTCAGCTCTTCTTCGAACTGTTCCGCTGATTCCTTAGGCCTGTCGGCATCGTTGGGTTCCCAGGCCTGTATCCGGAGACCTTTTAGGTAATTGCCGTTCGGCATATCCTGCCACACTAGCATCCCCATTTTATCGCAGTGATAATAAAACCGGGCGGATTCTACCTTTACGTGCTTCCTGAGCATGTTAAAACCCATCTCCTTGGTCATCTTCACATCGTACATCATGGCCTCTTCCGTGGGAGGGGTATACAGCCCGTCCGGCCACCAGCCCTGATCCAGCAGCCCGAACTGGAAGAGAGGTTGATTATTCAAATGGATCCGGGTATATCCTTTGGCGTCCTTGGCGAGGGATATCTTCCTCATGCCAAAGTAGCTGCCCACTTTATCCACCACCTGCCCGGTACCATCGACCAGCTCCACGACCAGGTCATAGAGATAGGGATCTTCCGGCGACCATAGCCTAGGCTGGGGGATGTCCAATAGGGCCACAGGCTCTTTACCCTGTATCGCCACCGTCTTTTCACTTACTTTGGAACCTTCCGCAAGTACGGTAGTGCGCAGTTTTAACCCGTTCCCAGCCGTGTTGGTCTTGACCTTGAGCGAAAGCTGTCTTTTGTCAATATCCGGTGTCGGCTTGAGAAGTGTGATGTAGTTTGCCGGTACTTTTTCCAGCCATACGGTCTGCCAAATACCGGTTACGGGGGTGTACCAGATCCCGAAGGGTTCGGCTACCTGCTTGCCCCGCGGCTGGGCGCCTTTGTCAGCAGGGTCCCAAACGCGGACGACCAGCTCTTGCTCCCCGGGCTGCAGGTGATCGGTGATATCGAGGGTAAAGGCGTCATACCCTCCTTTATGCAAGCCAGCCTCTTTACCGTTGATGCTTACCTGGGCTTCCCAGTCTACGGCACCAAAATGCAACAAGAGCCGTTCACCTGCGCCAAGTTCCGGCGCCTCGAAGGTGCGCTTATACCACAGGTAGTTCTCTTCGCCTACCAGCTTTTTTACGCCGCCCAGGCTAGATTCCACGGCAAAAGGGACCAATATTTTCCCCTTGTATTTTTTGGGTGGTTTTTTGGTAGTGGGCTGTATAGCATATTGCCAGTACCCATTTAAATTGATATAGCTATCCCGGGTCATCTGGGGTCTCGGGTATTCTGTCCAAACGTTACCCGGATCGACTTTTTCAGTCCACCGCGTATCCATGGCGTATTTGAGTACTTTGTTCTGCTGGCCATAAGCTAAACTCGTGGCCATCAACAGGGTAATTACGAGGTATTTTCTTTTCATAGGGTTATTGGTTAAGGAGTTGGGTAAACATTCATATCGTTGGCCAACTCGTTCCATTTTTCAATCATTTGTTTGACAAGATCCGGGTATTGTTCAGCGAGGTTGGTGGTTTCTGCCCGGTCTTTTTCCAGGTCAAAAAGCTGCCATTCACTTTTTTTATCCAGTTGCACCAGTTTCCAGTTGTCCTGGCGCAAGCCTTTGCTGCCGAAATGTTCCCAAAAAATATACCCGGGGTCCTCACGCTGCCCGGTTTGAAAAACCGGCAACAGGGATCTTCCCTGCAAGGGCGTGATCTTTCTCCCGTTAAATTCTCCAGGGTACTGTGTTTGTGCCAGCTCGAGGCAGGTAGCCATAAAATCCACCACATGACCGGGCTCGGCGCTGACGGTATTGCTTTGCGCTATGCCCTGCGGCCAATGTGCGATCATGGGGGTACAAATGCCCCCATCAAATACCTTGGATTTCCAATACCGGAAAGGTGTATTGATCGCATGTGCCCACTGGGGCCCAATACCGGCGTGTACTGTTTGCGGTCCCGGGAGCTGATCGATGTTTTTTTCCACGGGAAAGAAGACCTCGCGCCCGTCACGGGTGCTACCGGCGCGATCAAACCCGGGGCCATATTTCGAAGGTCTCTCATAGCTGGCGCCGTTGTCGGATAAAAAGAGGATAAGCGTGTTATCCAGCTCACCGGTTTCTTCCAGTTTATCGACCAACTTGCCGATGGCTTGGTCCATACGATCTACCATAGCAGCGTGTACGGCCATGGCCCGGGCGTCCCATACCGAATCAGCGTTTGATTCCCATTTCATTTTGGGGAACATCCATTCGGGCAGTGGCGGGGTTTCGCTGCCAAAAAGCCCGGATTGAAGGATACGTTGGTATCGCGCTGCGCGTAATTTTTCCCATCCGCCTTTGTACAGGTCCTTATACTTTTCGATGTCCTCTTCCCTGGCTTGCAAAGGCCAGTGGGGAGCGGTATGTGCTACATACAGGAAGAAAGGCTTGTTGTCTTTTGAAAAATCCTCTACGTAGGCGGCTGAAGTATCGGCAATGGCATCAGTATAGTAGAAATCACCAGGCACTTCCATTACTTGCTCCTTACCATTGACCAGCGCAAAGGGGTCAAAATAGTCCACCACTCCCCAGATATTACCATAAAACCTGTCAAACCCCCTGGCGGTAGGATACTGGGAAGTATCTGAAAACGGGCCGTAATTCTCCGTATGGGCGAGCCAGGGCAGTTGCTGTTCCGGCTCCAGGCGGTTGGTTTCGGAAACGTGCCATTTGCCCACCATACCTGTATTATAGCCGGCCCTGCCCAGTACTTCTGCCAGGGTTACCGTGTTTTCCGTGAGGTATCCGCGGTAGCCCGGTTTGCCGGCGTCCATGGTCATGCGCCCGATACCGGCTTGGTGTGGGTAGAGGCCTGTGAGCAGGGATGCCCGGGTAGGACAGCACCGGGAGGCATTATAAAACTGGGTAAATCGCATGCCGTCCCTGGCCAGCCGGTCCAAGTTCGAGGTGTTGATCTCACCCCCATAGCTGCCGAGGTCGGAAAAGCCCAGGTCATCCGCCATGATGATGACGATGTTCGGACGAGTGTCCCGGTTCGATCCTTCTTCACCCGGTTGAGCACATCCTAATAAGGTAATTAAGGCAATTTTATAGAGTTGTCTTGTCAACATAGATGGTATTCTCAGTTTCATCGTTCTTATTTAAAGAGGTCTTCCCACGTATTGGCCACCTTGATACCGTCCACCACATAACTAGCGGCCCCGGAGTTATCCTTCAAAATGGCAACCGCCCGGAATAGCCTGCTATCGATGATGCCCGTCATGGTGATATCGGCTGTCACAGGCTCACTGGCGGGGGCCGCAGCATCAAAGATGAAAAGCTCTGCCTCGTTATTATTATTGCTTTGATCGTCATCCGTTACCGTGAGCTTAAGGACCACGAGGTAAGCCTGGCCCGTTTGTACTTGGATCGAGGATATTTGCTCGGTGTTGTTATCCCTTAAACTAAAAACGACATTGTCCGCAGGGTCCCCGGCTGCTGCCGTATTTTTGATAACAGCGCCTACGCTAAAATCCGTAACACCCGTTGCTGCCCAATCCACAAAAAATACCGGCCTATTAAACTGCCCTCTTGCAGGAATAGCGTTCATTTCAAGCAGGTAAGACATAAAATATTCCCCGGTGAATGTGGCATCCTGCTGTTCGGCGATGTTGTGAGCAAAAAGCTGGCGATTGGCCGGGCCTGCAGACGCATCGAATTCTACTAAAACACCTTGCCCCAGGCCTATGCCTGTGTAACCGGGAAAAGATAACCCATTTGTTAACTGGAAAGGCGTGCGTCCCGACCGTACCGCGATCCAGCCTTCTACCATTGCATTGTCATCACCGGAATTCGTAGGTACCCTATCCGTATGCGGCAGGATGCTTTCCGTGTAAACAAAATCTTCGCTGAACAATAATTTAGGAGGGTCAAGAGTTCCCTGCCCGGATAAGGCTACTTTGGGAACGATAGGTAGATCCACCGTGGTCAATTCCACATCTGCATTGAACTGGCCCTCGGCAACGGGAGCAAACTGGACATAAATGGTTACGGGCCCCGGTGAAAACTCATCCACGGCATAGTTAAGTGTGGAGGTAAACGGGCCAGTCATTTCCTTCGAGAGCCCAAACGGGGCGGTAGCATCACTTAGCTCAAGGTCTACCTCTCCCTGTAATTTGCTGGCCGTCAGCTCGTAGCTGATCACTTGGGTAGCGCCAATCACCGTAGGATCAAATGCAATAACCGGTACGTCTGTTGCTACATTAGGCGTCTTCTCGGGGTCAAGAATACCCAAGCCGTCTATTTGCACTACGGCGTCATTCACTAAACCTTCGGTAGTATGCGTGATGGTGGCCGTGTAAGATTCGGCGGCGGTTTCCGTGAAAAACTTAATGAAAATGGTGACCCGGTCATCTGTAATCCCCGCAGCGGCGATATCCAATGAATTGCCAAAGCCGGAAGTACTGGACGTGGATATTTGAAATACCCCGGCCTCGTCCTCCAGTGTCACTTGTAAATTAGAAGTGAGCTGGGAAACGGCCACTTGGTAGCTCTCCATGTGTTCTTCCCGGATGATTGAGGAATCAAAACTTATGGTATTCGTTTCTGCCAGTACATCCAGGAATAAAGGGATCTCCCCTCCTTCGTCCTGCACGCAAGACACGATCACACCTGCGAAGATCACCGGCAGTACCAGCGGCACGAGCCGGAGCTTGCGCAAGATTGGCTTTGTAACTATCTTGATCATAGGCCAGTTTGGGTTTAATTAAAATTGGTTTAACAACGAGTGCATGCTTCCGCAAACGTTTTAACCAAGTTAGCGGCAGGAGAAAGATCCGGTTAGCACAAATGTTTAAATTCCCTATACTGGTGTCTAAATCAATGTTTTTTTAACCTTCGTATGCACTATTTTAACATTATTGAAGATTGTTAGACAGGATGGGGTGGAATTGTTCAAGGTACTGAGGTCATTCTGTACATATTCCTTGATGATAGAGGGGCACAGGTCGTTCACGCTAAGTGCGCAAAGATGTTCGCAAAGGTCGCAAAAACAGCTTTGTGGTCTTTGCGCCTATTCCATGCTTTGCGTGAACGGCAACGTTGGATCGTTGAATATCAAAATGATTTCTTATTCCAGCACAGGTCATTGAAGTTATCTCTACTCCAGCTTCAGCACTCTTCCTGCTTGTATTCGGTGGGGTTGACTTTGTAAAACTCTTTAAAGGAACGGCTGAAATAGTTAGGGTCAGAATATCCTACTTTGTACGCAACTTCAGACACGGTAAGGTCTGTTTTACGCAAGAGCTCGCCGGCTTTTCCCAGGCGGATGGTTTTGATGAACTCGGAGGCACTCAAGTTGGCCAGTTTCTTCAGCTTCAGGTGAAGCAATGACCTGCTGACACCGGCATGTTTTGTAAATTCGGTGATATTGAAAGAAGAGTTTTCCAAGTTTTCCTCCACGATCCGGGACAGCTTTAGCAAAAAGGCCTGGTCGCGATTGTTCATGGTCACGTCCACTTCCTCCAGGCTGCCAAATTTCAGGAAGTGGTTTTTGATGCTGTTGCGAGATTCCAGCAGGTTTTTAATGCTGAGCTCCAGCTCTACCAGTGAAAAGGGTTTGGTAATGTAAGCATCAGCCCCCACATCGAGGCCTTCCAGCCGGTTTTCCATGGCCGTTTTTGCAGTCAACAATATCACCGGTATATGACTTGTATTAATGTCCTCCTTCACCCTGCGGCAAAGCTCCAGGCCATCCATTTCCGGCATCATGATGTCACTGATAATCACATCCGGGATATCCGTAGTGATTTTGTCGAGGGCTTCGCGGCCATTGCCAGCGCGTACGGTTTTGTATTTTTGCCCCAGGTGGCCGTGTAAAAAAGATCCTATTTCAGGATTATCTTCTACGATCAATAGTTTATAGGCAGAGAGGCCCTCATGGGCTTGCGCTTCCCCGGGGGCAGGCATTCCTGCTGGAAATTCATGATCCAAGTTAACGTTTTTGTTACCGCTAATAAAATCAACCTCCCTATCGATCGTATGGGTGAGTGGCAGGCTGACCAGGATCTCGGTACCATGATACGCACTGCTCTCGATGCTTATTTGACCTTTCAGGAACTCCACCAGGCTTTTCACTAGCGCCAATCCTATGCCTGAACCGCTGCGGGTGCTTTTCCCGAGCTCTGCCTGGTAAAAGGATGTGAAAATATCCTCGATCTCCTTTTCATCAATCCCCGCCCCGGTGTCGCGTACAATAATATCTACGGAGTTGTTGTCTTGTGAAAAGAGGGCTTCCAGTTCAACAGTACCTCCTTCGGTGGTATATTTCACGGCATTGGACACTAGGTTGGTCACAATCTTTTCCAGCTTGTCACCGTCGAAAAAGGTGATCATACTGTCCAAGGAGGTGTTGAAGTGGTATTCGATATTTTTTTGATGGAACAGGGGAGCAAACGCATGAAAAGTATCCCGGAGGAACAGGACCATGTCCCCCTTGACATAATTCACGACGGCATGGTCGGTTTCCACCTTACGGAACTCCATGAGTTGATCGACCAGGAAATGTAGTCTTCTCGCATTTCTCTTGATAGAACGGTACCCAGAAGTTTCTTCTTCCGTCACGGACCGGTCCATCAAAAATTTATCAATGGACACCATGATCAGGGTGAGCGGGGTTTTGAATTCGTGGGATATGTAGGTAAAGAAATTGATCTTATGCCGGTTGATCTCCTGGATCTTTTCTTTTTCCAATCTTTCGATCTGGACGGCCATTTTTTCCCTGTTGCGATAATTTAGGAAGCCACGGTACACCCAAAACATTCCAATGATGAGCAGCCCATAGACCACCATAGCCCAATGGGTCATCCAGAATGGGGGCAGTATGGTAATGCCCAGCTCGCGTATTTCATCGGACCAAACCCCTTCCCCATTGGCTGCCTTTACCCTGAAGGTGTATTGCCCCGGGGAAAGGTTGGTGTAGGTGGCGCTTTGCCGGCTGTCCACCTCGTTCCAGTTTTTTTCGAAGCCCTCGAGGATAAAGGCATACTTTGCCTTGCCGGGAGTAGCATGGTTGATCGAGGCAAACTCAAGGGTAATGACGTTCTGGCTGTACTTAAACTCGAGCGCATGGACCGCATCCACATGCTTTTCAAGAATGCCCTCTTTTTCAATGGGAATACTTTGGTTAAACAGCTTAATATCGGATAGGTAAACCTTGGGAAGGATGTTATCCGCTACAATGCTATCCGGGTGAAAATAGCACAGCCCGTTTATGGATCCAAAATACATGAAGCCGTTGCGGTCTTTAAAGGCGGATTTAAAATTGAACTGGTTGCTGGGCAGGCCGTCGGAGATGTCATAATTCGAAAAGGTGCCTTTCTCAACGTTAAATTTCGAGATGCCTTTATTCGTGCTTACCCATAATCGCCCGCGGGCATCTTCCAATATCCCGTATACATATTGGTTCGGCAGGCCCTGGTCTACACCGTAGCTGGTAAAGGACTGGTTGTCCGCATTCCACAAGAGCAAGCCCCGGTCAACGGTACCGAACCACATTCGACCTTTAGAGTCCTCCAGCGCGCTGATCACCCCGGGTTGCCCTTTGCGCCTGCCCTCATTCGCATATTTGTAAACGCTGACCTCATCCGTGCCGGGGTGATAATAATAAAGCCGTGAGGAGTTCATGACGCATATCCAAAGGCCCTGGCGACTGTCTTCATAGATCTCGTAAACAAATTTATCACGAAATATTTCCGGCCGGAAAGGTATAGGATAGCCTTTTGCTTCATCAAAAATGCTCAGCCCGCCTTGCGAGCCTATCCACAGCCTGCCGTCTTGGCTTTTATGGATGGCGTATACCATGTTGTGACGCAGGGACAGGCCGGAAGACGGCTGTGCGGCATAGGCGGTGACCTGCCCGGTGGTGGTAGAATATTTATTTAGCCCTCCCAGGAAGGTGCCGATCCATATGTTATCGTTGTCCTTGTAAAGGCAATGAACGTTATCCACGTTTAATCCTCCACTGCCCGGCCTGTGGCGCAGGTAGGTGAACGTACCGCTGGTCCTGTCCCAGGTATTCACACCCCCGTCTTCCGTGGCGATCCAGAGGTTACCGTCTTCATCTTCCATGATGTCACTCACCGCTTTCCCGCTGAGGGACCGGACCCCACCGTCAGGTTTAAGCTGTTTAAATCCTTTCTTCCAAGGACGCGCCACGTTCACCCCCCCGAAGTAGGTACCCAGCCACATGATGTTCTCCTTGCTGCGGTAAATAGAGTAGATGGCTTTGTCGTTCAGCGCGGCAGAGCCGGCTTGGAAGGACTGGGTGTGGCGTTCATAGGTATTTTGTTCTACATCGTATATGAATAACCCGGTTTCCGTACCTATCCAAAGCCGGCCTTCGGCGTCTTCACACAGGGTCCTGACGATGTTGACCTCCAGCGGGTTGAATTCGTGCTGTTTAAAAACCGGGTAAAAGGCATCTTTTCGAGTGTCATATCGAAAAAGCCCATATCGCCGGGAGGCTACCCAAACGGATCCCTGGCGATCTTTGTACAAAGAAGAAAGGTTGCTCAGCGGTATATCTTCGCCGGTACTGTTTTTGAGTGAAGTATACTCCTTTATGATCTCCCCGAACTGGTTGATCATAAAAAGCCGGTGTACAGCCGAGACCCAGAATACCCCCCTTTTATATTCAATCGCGTAAGTCACGTTCAGGTTCGGTACCAGTAAGCGGGGTTCTGCCAGGCCTGTAGCCTTTACAAACAGTCCCTTGTTGGTACAGATATAGATAGAGCTGTCACTGGCACTGAAGATCCTGTTGACCGATCCCAAGCTACTCCCCTGGTAGGTTATTTCAGAAAACTCCTGTAGCACCGCATCGTAAGACAGCAGGCCTTTCGGGCTGCCTACGAGCAGTTGGTGATCATAGCTTGCATGCAGGGCGGTAATCTCATAGGACAAAAGCCCGCCGCCATCCTCCCCCGTGGCATAGTAGGTGATAATGCGCTGCCCGTCATACCAGTTGAGGCCCTCGCGGGTACCGAACCACAAAAAACCCTTGTGGTCTTGGGTAATGGCGTACACGGTGTTATGGGACAACCCTTCGTTGGTCGTGATCTTATCAAATACAGGGCCCTCGCCCACTGCATTGGCCGAGTAGGAAAATAGGCATAAAATACTGTAAATCAGTAGTATAGATGCAAATAACTTGGGCATTACTTAGGGTTAAATCTTTGCTTTAAGGTACGGTTTTCATGGAAGAATGTGAAATATTGCGTACCCCGCCGATCCTCGGTTATCGGATCATCCTATGGGCAATTAAAACTCCATCCCTATCGGCATAGAGGTGATCATCATTTTTTATCCTCGTTCCCTCGATGACCAGGTCCTGGCCTTTTATCCCTTCATTCCGCTTATTACTCTTTATTGGACAGGTCCCAATCGCTTTTATCCCCACATTCATACTGTTGATTTGCATAGAGTCCCTTATGCAGCCATATATAATCACGCCGTTCCATTCATTATCTATCACCAGTTGTGCCAGGTTATCACCCATTAACGCACATCTTTTTGAACCTCCTCCATCCACGACCAATACTTTTCCTTTTCCATGGGTTTGAAGTTCTCTTTTTACGAGCGAATTATCTTCATAGACTTTAAGTGTCACTACCTGGCCGTAAAACAGGTCTTTTTTTCCGTAGGAATTGAGCGAAATGTTCAGCACTGTGAGTTCGTCTGAATATTCGTCCCATAAGTCAGCAGTGTGATAGCTTTCCATAGGCCTTGGTCTATACAGTTGCAATTTGAGTTTCCGGGATCTTACCAAGCTCCGGGCAGCATTTGCCTTGATTTGTATGCATCCCGAAACTCAGGTTACTGGGCTAATTTACTAGACGAAATTCCTATTCTAATAGGAAAACCTGTATTTCAAATAATAATTCTATTTTTTAATTTAAAAACAGCCATTAAATATAATCAAAGCATTTTTATTAAATATTCGAAAAAATTTGATTATGTGACTTTTTAATACAAACTATTGATTATCAGTAATATACAAAATAATTACGTAAAAAGAAAAATAGAGCTAACTTTATGTTTAAATTTGTATCATCAAATAAGTATTTCTATCATGGCTGAAAAATCAACTGTTTCGCTCAATTCTCAATCTACTAATTCATTGAATATGAATGTAAAAGATATCCCAAGTTCAGTATTGAAGAGGTTGATCGGTGAAGTACAATATGAAGCGAAAAATGAGGTCACAGCATACAATAGGACACATAACAGACACAACAGAGGACGATAACAACCGCCTGATATCTCGTATTAGTTCAGAGATTGATACTGTTCTTCTCAAAGTAGCAAGCAGATGTAATATAGACTGTACTTACTGCTATGTCTATAATATGGGAGATGATAATTGGACAAGGCAGGAAAAATTGATGTCTAACGAAACGATCACTTCCATATGCTCACAACTTGGTCAATTAGCAAATCATCAAGAAAGATATTTTAGCATTGTTCTTCATGGTGGGGAACCTCTCCTTATGGGACTAAACCGTCTCAGATTACTTTTTAAAAATCTTAGATCTGTGCTAAGTGATCACTATCCGATGAGTATTCAGACCAATGGCATCTTGCTGAATAAAGAAATACTTGACCTATGTGCAGAATTTCGAATTAGTGTTGCTGTAAGTATTGATGGTCCTAAAAGTATAAATGATAGATCAAGAATAGCTCATAACGGGTCTGGAACCTTTGATAAGGTTGTGAAGGGAATAGAATTACTGAAATTACATCAAGACTCTGATTTTCTATTCGCTGGATTACTTTCTGTGATTGACCCTACCTCCAATCCTATTGAAGTCTACCAGTTTTTCAAAGATATCGAAACACCTAGTGTTGATTTTCTCTATAAGGATGGCAATCACACGAAACTTCCTCCTGGAAAAACAGATATAAATTCAGTTGAATACGGAAATTGGATGGTCTCACTCCTTGAGATTTATTTGAATGATTCTGATCCAATTCAGATTAGAATACTTGACGATATGCTTAAAGTTTTATTAGGCGGTGTAGTTACAAAGGAAGGGTTGGGTTTGACCGATTTTGGGATCATAATAATTGACACTGATGGAACAGTGACTAAAAACGATACTCTAAAAAGTTCATTTAATGGAGCCGATCAATTTAGTAATCCACATAATATTAAAGATGAAAGGTTGCTAGAATTTTTAAAATCTGAAGAATTCTCTGAATACAGAAAGATGCAAAGACCGACATCAAAAAAGTGTTTAGAATGCCCTGTTCTCAATATTTGCGGCGGAGGAATGGTGTTACATAGGTGGCGCGACTCTAACGGTTTCAACAATCCTTCAGTTTATTGTTCGGACCAATTATTCTTAATTGGAAAAATGAAGGAGAAGATTTATGAGTTAAACGTAGCTTCCTCCAAATGACAACACAAGAAAAGCATACACTCTGTGGACACCAAAATTGTTTCTTTGATCCAAATCCGTTTCCTCATCTATTAATAGAAAGTTTCTTTTCTCAGCAGATTGAATTGGATTTACTCAATTGGTTTAACTCAACAAACAACTGGAAAATCATAACAACAGATTTTTATGAACAGTATGAGTTTAGTCTTTTAGATTTTAAGCCTCCGATTGAATTGAATGGATTAACAGATGATAGTTGGATAGATGAAATAAGAGGCTTATTTAAAAAGCATTTTAATGTCCTAAAACTCAGTCTTGCTGATATTACTGCTCACAAACATACCAGTGGACAGAGCATTGGAATTCACAACGATTTTATTGATGGGGAGGAATCTCACAGACTTGTTATTCAGATTAATTCTAATTGGGTTAAAGAAAATGGTGGGTTTCAAATGCTCTTTAACTCAGACAAAGCAGAAGATGTTGCAAAAGTAATTCGTCCATTGAGTAATTCTGCTATGGGGTTTGAAATATCTCAACTATCACATCATGCTGTAAGTCAAGTGATTGACTTCAACCGTTTTAGTTTAGTCTATACATTTAAGGCCCTCTAATCACTAGAAAATGGTTGACCTCAATTTTGATGAATTTATTCAAAATCCCACATGTCTATGGGATATGGAAACAACCAAAAGGCTTGTTGAAATAAAATGGTCTGCATGGATATCAGCGGGACTCCTTTCAAACCCAACAGAATACAGCTCTGCGGCAATTGTTTCAAGGAAGTTTGAATTGGTTTCAAATCGTCTTCAAATTGAAATTGATTCCCCTTTGAAGACATACATCGAAGGTTTTTCAGAAGAGCATTTAGGTAATTTTTATTTGGAAAATGGCTTAGTGCCTCTGGGTTCTGAAGAAATTATATCAGCGAAGACGAAGCTTGAAAAGGCATTGTCACTTTTCGATTATTCAGATGGTCCTCTTAAGTCCATAAACCTTTTAATAAGGTCTATTCACGTGGTTAAACAAGATGATCCTGAAATTGATGTCAGCCATAGCGACCCTGATATCCCTTTTTCAATTTTCCTTTCAGTTTGTAAGGATATCACCCCTATTTCAAATATTAGAGTCGCTGAGTCCATTTTGCATGAAGCAATGCATTTAAAATTGACTCTTTTAGAGAGTATTATTCCATTGGTGGAGTTTGATATATTTGAAACTTTTTATTCACCATGGAGAGGCGTAAAAAGACCTGTTCGAGGAGTTTTGCATGGACTATTCGTTTTTCGATCAATAGTTGATTTTTTTAAAGAAAACGAGTTCATAGGCTGTGATGATGCAAAAGTAAGAAACTATTTAGATCGTAGAACTGCTCAAATAACATCTGAATTTGAGCACTTAAAAGATTTTCATTCTTCCAAAGGACTTACTCAAAGTGGGGCCAATCTTGTAAGAAATCTATTGCCATTGAACTAAATTCTTGATCCGGTTCCATAGCAATCCTTAACTTATCAATTAAATCCTTACATTGGATTTTATCAATTCCACCATCAATTAATTTTTCCACAGCTTCTTTGATCACTTTAAGAATTTTAAATCGTTCTCTTCTAGCTTCAGCGAGGTCTGGATGTCGGAGATTGAAAAATTCAACATTAAATTTTCCTCTACTATCAACACCATAAGGCTCATCATTTCGAAATCTAATAAAATCTCTAGGGTCTTCTTTGCTTACATCTATTAGTAGTGGTTTTTCCTTAAAATCATCGTGATGACTCCTGTTTCGCGTTGATCCTAGTTCTAATGGGAAATAATTCCGTTTGTCACTGCTATTAATAGCCGCTTTACAGAAGAATAAATTTTCCCATGAATAAGCTAGCCAATAATACCCAGGGTAATCAGGAGCACCTTTTGGATATGGGTCAACTTTTCCTTTGGGCCTAAAATGTTCGACATTTGGATAGTCTCTATCAAACTTTGCTTCGCTAAAACAGCATTTGTTGTTTTGACAATCCTTTAATGCTTTCTTAACAGCATCTATCCTATAGTCTCCAGTAAACTCAAATTTTACAGATCCCGAAGAATAGCCAGTAGGATTAGCATCATACAGTGCCTTTAGCGTAACTAGCAATTCCTGTTCTTTATCTAATAGCTCTTTTGGTGCTTCTCCTTTATTAATCTTAATCATTTCATAACTATAGCAACTTCCCAGTAAGTTCCTTTATTTGGTCCAATAATTTTTGCTGCTCATCATCAATTGGGAGCTTGGCTATTCTGTCATCAAGGGACTTAAGTCTTTTTTGTTCTTTCCTAGAGAGTGATTCCTGATCGATTAACCCTCTTCTCTCCTCAATGGCTTCATCCATTGTTGCACTCCTTTCAGAAATTCCAAACAGATTAGTAACAAACTGACCAATTTTCCACCCTTGTACAACTTCAGGCCTATTTTCAACTTTTACTTCATTTTCGTTATCTCGGTATATAATACAAATGTTATCGTCCTCTGATGATTGAGCCATAATTGGACTATGAGCGGTGCAGATAAACTGCGTATTTGGAAAATGGTATCTTAAATACTTTCCAATAATCTTTTGCCATTTCGGATGAAGGTGTAAGTCGATTTCATCAACAACAACAACTGCAGGTTCTTCTAGTGGATTTTTACTATCTGGATTACCCCACAGCATTCTTAATCCTAAGTCTACAATCCATGCAAACATAGTTTTATATCCTAAGCTTAATTTAGAAAGAGGAATACGTCCATCGACTGTCTCAATCTCAACTATTCTTTCGTTTTTTTTACCATCAATTATGGGTGGATTGATGATTATCTTATCAACAGACTCAATGATTGGAAGCAAATCTACTATTACTTGTTTCATTTTGGCAAGTAATTCAGTGGACTTACCTTCGTCTTCTCGTGCTGAAGCATGGTCTAGGTTAGCTAATACTTGTTCCGCATCTAGTAAATCACCATTTGAGGAAAATAAGTTGGATATTGGATCCTGAATCTCAGTATTATCAAAATTCTTCAATCCCATGTGTCTATTTGCAGCATATGCAAAAAGATTTGTTGTTTTAAATTCCGGCACGTCTACAATCTTTGGAGATACTTCTTCGAGTCCTCCTTCGCTATTAGTTACGATTTGCAAGGAATACTCAATATCAATTTTTGGAGAACTATTAAGTTTAGAATTTGAGAGTCTTGCACTCACTTTAGCTTTCTTACTTCCACCATACCGAACAATTTCTTCATAATCACTATTATTTTCAAAATCATCCATAAGAGGCTTCAAGCCCACATTTGATATGTCGAACTCTTCTTTCCTCTTTTTGTCAGATTCTGGTACAGGGATCATCCATGCGATAGACTTGAGAAGTGTAGTTTTTCCTAAACCATTATTTCCTATGATCAAAGTCCAGGGTGAAATTGTTCCATCATTGTTTGTAAGATCAAATTCAATTTTCTTCCCAAAACACTTAATATTTTCAATTTCTATTTTTGTGAAATACATATTTTAAAATTAAGACTTTACCCTTGGATATATCGGTGAATATGTGCCATTGATATCGGCGTAAAGTATGCCAGTCGTATCGGATTAACTTGTGCCACCTCTATCGGTGGAAAGTGTGCCAC
>JANQLQ010000274.1 GCA_028280565.1 Fulvivirga sp. | reverse complement strand
TAGGTTTTGTGGAAGGTCAAGGCGCAAAAAACGCACATAGCCATAGCTACGTAAGGCTTTTTGTAACGCAGAGATTCCGCAAAAGATACCCCGGATTGGCCGTTATTTGGGGCTTGACATGACACTAGTTACATTATCTAACCGTCACTGGTGATCTTATGCCTAAACCATCTGCTTCTACCCTACCGGAATTCTACAAACGCTACATCGACCCACTAGAATATGATGAGCTTATCCCCGCGCTGATCAGTAGTGGTAATGAAAGTATTGACCTCTTTAAATCCATCCCAGAGGCCTCTGGAAATTATCGATATGAAGAGGGAAAATGGTCCATAAAGCAAGTGATCCAGCACATCATGGATGCCGAGCGTGTATTCTGCTACCGTGCGCTGACATTCTCACGAGGAGATGATACCCGGCTCCCGGGCTTCGACGAAAATAGCTGGGCGGCGGCTTCCCTCGTTTCCGATCGTAAACTCTACAAACTCATAGAAGCCTATGCAAATTTGAGAGCTTCTACAGTGGACCTTTTTGGTAGTTTTCCAGCAGAGATGCTACAAAGAACCGGCGACGCCAATGGTATCCAAGTTGATGTTTTAACGCTGGGCTTCCTAATTGTAGGACATGAGGCCCACCATCGACGGGTTTTGCTGGATAGGTACTTTCAAAAGTAAGGGTTCCGAAAGGGTTTACTGTATCGGTTAGGCTATTTCTTACATTATTTTTTTTCCATCCTTTAGGGCTTTTACTATCCTGCTAAATTTCTTGGATTATTCGATATCGCGCTTTTGTAAGGCGAGGCGATTTTTTACTTTCAAGGGACTTTACAACATTCTGTGAATACAAAATCAATCCTTCGCAACGTATCCGGGTTAAATTATACGACCCTATTTCTTCGTGATTGGGAATTATAAAGTTATCTTGTGCCATGCCATAGTATAAAGTCTTACCAGGTCACCAGGTGTAATGATCTAAAAATGTTTAGACTCTCATTAAAACCTTGGGTAATTAAGCTCGATGTGGCAGAATAACACTCAATTATTAGTATGAATCACAAAAAGATCTTGAATTGGTCCGTCACTGTCTCGCTGGCCGGCTTCCTTTTCGGGTTTGATACGGCAGTAATATCCGGTGCGGATCGTCCTATCCAAGATTTATGGGGTCATAGCGACCTATTTCATGGCGTATTCATTATGTCAATGGCGCTTTGGGGTACCGTTATTGGTGCCTTATTCGGTGGTATACCTTGCGATAAATGGGGCCGGAAAAAGACCCTTTCATGGATCGGTATCTTATACCTTGTTTCAGCCTTAGGTTCAGCGCTTGCGCTCGACCCTTATTCTTTTTCGCTATTGCGGTTTGTAGGAGGCTTAGGGGTAGGTGCCTCTTCTGTAGCTGCTCCTACCTACATCTCCGAAATCGCTCCTGCTAAAAACCGTGGGAGCCTGGTCATCCTTTATCAATTCAATATCGTCTTTGGTATCTTGATCGCCTATGTTTCTAACTACCTCTTGGGAAGCATAGGAGCTAATGCCTGGCGGTGGATGCTTGGGGTTGAAGCTATTCCTGCACTGGCCTACGTAGCCATGGTCAGCAAGGTGCCTGAAAGCCCAAGGTGGCTGATCTTAAAGCGGAACGCTGAAAAGATGGCCCGGGACATCATCACCTCCATCAACCCTGGTGCCGACGCCCAAGCAGAAATACTGGCTATCAAAGAAGGACACCCTCCTGCCGAAAAGGTGAAGCTCTTCTCTTCCAAATACAAGCTGCCCGTCATACTCGCCTTTTTGCTGGCCTTTTTTAACCAGTTCTCAGGGATCAATTTTGTCATTTATTATACTCCACGGATCTTCGAATCTGCAGGACTAGAGGCAAATGCAGCTTTACTCAGTACTGCTGGTATCGGGATCACAAACTTGGTATTTACCATGCTGGGCATCTACCTGATAGACCGTGTGGGTAGGAAAAGGCTTATGCTAATAGGCTCCTATGGCTACATCCTTTCGTTGGGATTAGTTTCTTACACTTTCTTTTCCGGTGACCTCGGAGGTATCCAGGTGCCCGTCTACCTTTTCTTGTTTATTGCAGCTCATGCCATTGGACAAGGAGCTGTGATCTGGGTGTTTATTTCCGAGATCTTTCCCAACCAAGTACGTGCTTATGGCCAGGCATTCGGAAGCTTTGTTCACTGGATAATTGCAGCTTCCATTACACTGGCTATGCCCTATGTGCTTGGCAAATTTAACGGCGGACCTATCTTTGCTTTTTTCGCTGTGATGATGGTACTGCAGCTTATGTTCGTCCTGTTCATAATGCCTGAAACCAAGGGTAAATCCCTTGAGCAATTGGAGCATGAATTACTCGATAGCAGGGTTACAGGACGCAAGGGGTAACGGTTAAAACGGTTTTTATTAAGAAAATCCTAGGCAGACAAAAAATATCATCCATACGGAAGGATTAATCCTCTACCCTGTGGTAATTTACGGCCTGTAATGGATTTAACAATAATGTCATGAAACACGGACTACTTATTGATATGGATGGTGTCATTTACGGGGGCGATGTTATGGTGCCCGGGGCCGATAGATTCATAGAAACCTTACTCAAGGAGGATATTCCCTTTATGTTCATGACGAACAATAGCCAAAGAAGCCGGACCGAGGTAGTGAGAAAACTATCTAAAATGGGAATAGAAGTGACCGAAGGGCACGTATACACCAGTGCCATGGCTACTGGTACCTACCTGGCCAAGCAATCGCCAGCCGGAACGGCCTACGTGCTGGGAGAGGGAGGCTTACTGACCAGTTTGCATGAAAATGGCTTCTCACTGGTAGAAACAGACCCTGAATACGTAGTAGTGGGTGAAGGGAGGAACTTTACCTTGGAAATGGTTCAAAAGGCCGTCGATTACATTTTGAACGGTGCCAAACTGGTGGCCACCAATCGTGACCCTTCGCCCAAAAAGAAGGGGTGGAATAACCTGGGTATTTCTGCAATAGCGGCCATGATCGAAGAAGCTACCGGGCGGGAGGCTTTCGTGGTGGGTAAACCCAGCCCGGTCATGATGCGCTCAGCCAGGAAAGCGCTAGGATTGGAAACCGCCCAAACTACCGTGATCGGCGATACGATGACCACGGATATCCAGGGAGGGGTTCAAATGGGCTACAAAACCATACTCACACTAAGCGGCGTAACCAAAAAAGAGCAGCTCGGCCATTACGCCTTCAAACCTGACCTCGTGATCCAAAGCGTGGCTGACCTCGAGTTTCCCTTACCATGGTGGAAGAATCAAGGAACTTGAGAAATTAAAAAAATAGCTTCTAACTTGTTGGTATTGAGCATAAAATTTAACTTACCTGTACGCTCAACTCTATAACTCCTCACACCTAAACGCTACATCATGACCACTATCAATGTTTACCTCAACTTTAATGGCAACTGCGAAGAAGCCTTTAACTTTTACAGGTCCGTATTCGGGGGAGAATTTCCATACGTGGGAAGGTTTAAAGAAATGCCGCCCCAGGAAGGCCAGCCTCCTATTGCTCCCGGAGATGCTGAAAAGATCATGCACATATCACTACCGATAAGCAAAGAAACCGTGCTCATGGGCAGCGACAGTATCGGCGAATGGGCATCAAACTATCAAGCCGGCAATAACTTCTCCATTTCCGTTAGTACGGATGTAAAAGAAGACGCAGACCGGCTCTTCGAAGGTCTATCTGAAGGCGGCAACATCACCATGCCAATCGTGGATACCTTTTGGGGTGATTATTTTGGAATGATTACGGATAAGTTCGGGATCCACTGGATGGTAAGTTTTAAAGAAAAGGCACACCCAGCATGATCCATAACCTACACTAACCTCTCCTGGACTAGTGTTAAGTTAAGTGTAATTGGACGGTTAGCTATTTTTTTCTTATCCCGTTTTTAAAGTCGGCAGTTAGCAAAGGGCAATCGGCAATCCTACATTT
>JANQLQ010000273.1 GCA_028280565.1 Fulvivirga sp. | reverse complement strand
TAGGTTTTGTGGAAGGTCAAGGCGCAAAAAACGCACATAGCCATAGCTACGTAAGGCTTTTTGTAACGCAGAGATTCCGCAAAAGATACCCCGGATTGGTCGTTATTTGTGGCTTGACACGACACTAGCCATACATTTTTATAAATAACCTGCATATCCTACCTATCTTTGAAGCTTTGTAAATTGATAACCCATATTTAATTACCTCAAATCCAGGAAAATGCGAAAAAAAATAGTTGCTGGGAATTGGAAAATGAACAAGACCCAAGATGAAGGTCTTAAGCTTACATCGGAAATTGTGAACATGGTAGGCGACGAAGTAACGGGTGACGTTACCGTCATTTTAGCCCCACCTTTTGTGCACTTGGCCCAGGTGGGGAGACTCATCGCAGGGGCAGACCACCTCTTTTTAAGCGGGCAAAACTGTAACGATCATGCCGGTGGGGCCTATACCGGTGAAGTTTCTGCCGCTATGCTGAAATCAGTAGGCGCAGATTACGTGATCATAGGCCATAGCGAACGCCGGGAGTACTTCCAGGAAACGGATGCCCAATTAGCCAAAAAAGTTGACTTGGCATTAGAAAATGGATTAGCTCCCATTTTTTGCTGCGGGGAATCGTTAGAGACCCGGGAAAATGATGATTATATTGCTTTTGTATGCCAACAGCTTAAAGAGAGTCTTTTTCACCTGCCGGCGGCCGACCTTTCCAAAATCGTGATCGCTTACGAACCTATCTGGGCCATCGGGACCGGTCGGACTGCTAGTTCCGAACAAGCGCAGGAAATGCATGCGGCCCTTCGAAAGTACATTGCTGCACAATACGGTGAAGAGCTGGCTGAAAATCTATCGATCCTCTATGGGGGAAGCGCCAAGCCGGCAAACGCCCCGGAGTTGTTTGCATGTGCCGATGTAGACGGGGGGTTGATCGGGGGAGCGAGTCTCCAATCCAGGGATTTTGTAGACATAGTGAAGTCGTTCTAGTGGCAGGGGTTGACTACCTGGCGGTAAAGATCTATTGCTCGGCCGAAGTAAGGGATATCCTGGTGGCCGAGCTATCTTATCTTGACTATGACTCCATGATGGAGACAGAAGATGGGCTGGAGGCATATATTGATAAAAGTAAGTTTGACCAAATTCCGCTGGATATCCTGCTAGAAAAGTACAATGGACTTCATATAAGTTACGAGGTAATACCCGTAGTCTCCCGAAATTGGAACGAAGAATGGGAAAAGAATTACGAGCCCATCAAAGTAGAGAACAAAGTGTATATCCGGGCCACATTTCATGAGGCTCAAGAATCCTTTCCGTACGAGATCATTATCGATCCTCGTATGTCATTTGGCACAGGTCATCACGCCACTACTTATTTAATGATCAAGAACCAACTGGACCTGGATCACCGGGACAAGCGTGTCCTCGACGCCGGTACCGGTACAGGTATATTGGCCATTATGGCAGAAAAGCTTGGCGCTAAAGAAGTGGTGGCTTATGACAATAACGCCTGGAGCATAGAAAATGCGCCAAGCAATGTTACGTTAAACCATTGTCAACGTATACAGGTAATGGAAGGCACAATAGGTTCGTTAAACCTCGGGCGGCAATTTGACCTGGTCCTGGCTAACATCAATAAGAATGTGCTGTTGGAAGAGACCGCACAGTTTGCCAGGCATCTGCCCGTAGGCGGGACATTGGTATTGAGCGGGTTTTATCAGCGTGATGATGCTGACATTACCCTGTGTGCTTCCGCCGCAGGATTAACAAGGGTCCGGTCATTACAACGTAACGATTGGTCGTCCCTGGTTTTTGTAAAAAAATAGCGGAAAACAATCCTCTTGACGATTATTTCGTTATCAGTAACCAATAGGGTTGGTTTATTTGCTGTAATTTAGGAATTTGTAGTTTGATGCGGAATGTTTATACATATTTTTGGCCGCTGTTAATCACGGGGATGTCGTGTTTCTGCTTTCCTGCCCAAGGACAGATCTCTGCGGATTCGCTTGTCAACCGGTTGAGTGCGTCACGGTCTGATCAGACCTTGGTGATCCCTGATGATTTTATTTTTATATGGCCACGCCTGGGGAAGGACATACAAGATAAAGTAGAACGGCAAATCGCCTCTATCATGAATAAGAGGTATGGTGGCAGGAGTGTTTTGAATGCTTATTTCCAGTCTATTGCCTATGCCAAAGATGTTGAATATACCAGTGACCAACTGCTCACTTCCTACCTGAATGTAGCTGATAAGGTGATCGAAAGGCATCCTAAGGAGGAGATCACGAAATTCTTTAAGACTTCGTCCCAGTTTTTTGAACACCAGGCCTTGTTCTATTCAAGGGCGAAAAAGCTTTATGCCCTAGATGATACGTATCAATTTGAATACGTTGAAGAAATACCACCTGTAGAAGAGCCGGCCATCATAGAAGAGGAGCCTATTGAATCAGATGAACGGTTTGAAGATTGGGACGAAGAAGATCCCGATGAAAATTGGGATACGGAATGGGAAGACGATTTCCCCGCGGAAGATGAAGACACCGGCCCTTCCGAAGAAGAGTTACTGGCCGAAGCGATCACGGGAGGTAATGCTTTACCCGAAATACAAGGGCCGATCATTAAATTTACCTCCTTGGATCTTAATTTCGTAACGGAATACGATTCTGTCTTTTTAGAAAACACGGCAGGCACCTACATTTTGCTGTCAAACGATTTTGTAGGCTCCGGGGGGAGATTCAATTGGACTATGGCAGGCCTTTCGGCTGATTCCGTTTACTGCGACCTTTCCGATTATAGTTTGAAAGCTAATAAAGTCAGCCTCTCCGCTGAAGCTACAAAACTGACCTACATCGGCAGGTTAGATCAACCCATTGCCGGTGTTTTTGAATATAAAAGTGTGCGTCATGATTCCACCACAGATGCGAGCTACCCACGGTTTCAATCCTACTACAGCAACATCCCGGTAAGGGGATTTGATGAGCATTTTCTTTACAGGGGCGGGTTTTCCTTAAAAGGAGGCCGTATTAATAGCTCTTCGCTTTTGGGGAAAGAATCCCTCATAGAAGTGCAGGATGCCACTGCCAGGAAGTTCAGGGCCAGGGCAGCCATATTTGAGTTCCAGGATTCTACGGTCCGGGCGAAGCGTGCCGCCGTGGTCATCTACCAGGGGAATGACTCCATTTACCACCCGGCATTGCGATTAAAATACGATATGGGCAGCAAATACCTGGTGCTACAGAAGGATAAAGGGGGCTTCCGGAACACTCCCTACACGGCCACCTATTTTAATATAGATTTCACGTCCGATATTGTGCGATGGGACCTCACTTCAGATAGCCTGGACGCATCTATCCTCGAAGCCCGGAGGATCGTCCCGGCCTATTTCGAATCATCCGATCACTATACTTATGATGATTATCACTCGTTAGGTGACAAGGTCTACGATTTTAATCCTTTGGGGATAGTGGCCTACTATGCATCTCGAAAGAAAGTGGATGAATTTTATGTAAGCGACTTGGCCAAATTCTATAAAAAGGATGAACGGCTGTTGAGCGGGGCTATGGTATTCCTGGCACAAAAGGGACTGATCGGTTATGATTCCAATGACGGTTTGGTAACGGTGAAGCAAAAAACTACCCATTTATTCAACTCTAAAAACGGTAAAAAAGACTTTGATAACATCATTATATCTTCCGTAACCCATGAAAAACCGAACGCTACCCTTAATTTTCGTGAAGGTGCTTTAACGGTACGGGGAGTGGAAAGCTTCCGGATCAGTGATTCATTGAATGTAGTCATAGAGCCGGACAGCAGTGAGATCAAGCTGTTGAGAAACCGGGATTTCAAGTTCAACGGTAAGGTATATGCCGGAAATTTTGAATATGTAGGCCGTGACTTCACCTTTAAATACGATAGCTTCTTGATCTACCTGAATACCATCGACTCCATCGAGTTTTTTGTAGATGATATCAATAGCCGGGGATCATCAGGGAAAAGAAAAGTACAGAATGCGCTGGTTTCGGCGGATTCATTGCAGGCCTCGGGTATGGCGTCCAATTCCTTAAAAAGTGGCTCGGGTACGTTATACATTAATAAACCCAATAATAAATCGAGTAAAGTTAAATACCTCAACTACCCTCGCTTCAATTCTGAAAAGGGTCAAGTGGCTTATTTCGATCGTAAAGAAGTGTTAGGGGGTGTTTACGATAAGTCATTGTACTTCCTGGTACCTCCTTTTGACCTGGACAGCCTTGGGGGTTCTGACCCCGCGGCCATTGGTTTTGAGGGTACTTTTGGGTCCAGTGGCATGTTCCCGGATTTCAAGGAGACTATGCGTATCCAGCCGGATTTTTCATTAGGGTTCCAGCATGAAATCCCACCGGAGGGTTATACCTTGTACGAGGGAGAAGGAAAGCTGTTCAATAAACTGAGCCTGGATAGCCGCGGGCTAAGGGGAGATGGCAGGATCGATTTTCTGACAACATCTTTAGAGTCATCAGACTTCATATTCTACCCGGATTCGGTCACAGGTAGCGGCAATTATTTTGAAATGCGCGAGGCGGAATACAACGGGGTGATCTTCCCCCAAGCGAATTTGAGTAACTATGAAATGAAGTGGCTGCCTAAAAAAGACAGCATGTACATTAAGAACGTGGAAGATCCTATCCAGTTCTATAACCAAAGTGCTTCGCTGGATGGAACGGCCATTGTCACTAATAACGGGGTGTTTGGCTCAGGGGTGCTGGCCACACGTGGGTCAGAATCCAAGTCGAAAAATATCACGTTGGAGCACGATCAATTTAGCGCACGCCACGCCCAATTTGAACTGCAATCCAGCAACCCTGATAAACCCGCCCTTTACGGCGATGACGTCCGGCTAAAGTTCGACCTCGACGAAAATTATGCGGTGATCAGTCCTGAAATAGAAGGAGAGGCAGCTATCGAATTCCCCTATGCCCAGTTTAAAACTTCCATCACCCGCGCACGCTGGGATCTTGAGGATCAAAAAATCACCATGATAAAGCCTGACGATGTCCCCTTGGAAAGCTCTTATTTCTACACTACCCGGGAGGACCTGGACTCCCTGAGCTTTAACGCCGCTAAGGCAGAGTATGACATCAATACACTAGAGCTGAAAGTAAGCGGTATTCCTTACATCATTGTGGCCGATGCTAAGATCACACCGGAAAATAACGAGGTATTGATATTGGAAAACTCGAAGATCGGCCAACTGACCAATACAACGATCATACTCGACACACTGAACGGGTACCATCGCCTTACGGAGGGTGTGATCGATATTAAATCTAGGAATGAGTTTTCAGGTTATGCCACCTACCAGTTTGTCAACACCATGAACGATACCATCCCGATCAAGATGGAAAACTTCCACTTGGAAGAGGTCGCCGAGGGGCAGGGGCGGAGGCAGACGTTCACGCAGCACACAGTGGCCAACGGCTCCGTATCGGAAATAGAGAGCTTGGTGGTTTCCCCAGCTATGTATTACAAGGGGGATCTCATCTTGTATGCTCATAAACCGGCAATGGAATTAGCAGGCTACGTTAAGCTTGATCTCAATGAGCCCGGCTACAATACGTGGATACAGCATAGCAGCAGCGGTGACCAGCGTGAGGTGATGATCGACTTCAACAATGCTACTACTGAAGATGGCCGGCGATTGGAAGCAGGCCTGCATTTTTCGGTAGGTGATAATAGCCTGTATCACTCCTTTGTGACGGAAAAATACAGCCCGGATGACGAGGATTTTTTCACCCCTTCGGGAGTGCTTTTCTACGACAAAGAAAAAAATGAGTTTGTCATCGAGGATACGGTGAAAGCCGCCGGTAAAGCTTTTGCAGGACAGATCTTTAGGTATAACCAGAATACCGGGGAAGTAAAATTAGAGGGGAGAGCTAACTTCATCCCTCCTAATAAGGATGTGAATGTGATGGCCTCCGTGATAGGAAACGCCAATATCAACGAGCTAAAATACAACCTGAATACCCTATTCTCTATTTCTTTCAAACCTGTACCTTCACAAGCTTTCGATGTGATGGCCTTGGATATCCTAGATGTGGTCAATAACCTAGGAGCCCCCGAAGGACTGGGAGACCCCACGCAGCTGTTATACAAGCTTGCGGATATCGCCGGTGAGCGGGCAGCCCAAGAATACGAACGCCAGTCGAGCCAAGAATACATATCATTAGGAGGGTTTACAAAAGAAACCACCACTTCGATGCTCTTTGCCAATGTAGATATGAAATGGTCCTCGGACTATAATGCGTTTTACAGTGAAGGTAAGCTTGGGATGTCCAACATTCAACGTACGGATATCAACGGTGCTTTTGATGGGTTCTTAGAAGTAAAGAGAAATGAAGATGACGGCAGTGTACTGTTTAACTTATTCTTAAAGGCATCGGCCGACTCTTGGTATTATTTCAGCTATGAAGATAACCGGCTGCTTATCTTTTCATCTAACAATGCTTTTAATACGATCATTGGGAAAAAGAGCAATGGGGCAAAGGCCAAGATCGGGGACCTGGTATTTGCTCCCGGGGACCGGGCTGAAACGCTCAACTTTATCAACCGGTTCAGGCTCCAGTATTATGGTATCGAAGAACCTTACCAGCTCGATTCAGATATAGAGGAAGAGGTTGATGAAGAGACTGACGACACCTCGGATGACGATGACGGGTTTGACGATGATGACGATGGCTTTTAATTTGCCTGCTTCCACGAGTGTAAAATCAATTCTTTGGACAAATTGTACCTGCCTTCTGAACCTTCCGTTATAGCAGTTGTTTTCAAAGTAGCGGTAAAGTAATTATATTTGGTAATAGGTATAAGAAGTAAATGGGCTATTTACTTCTTTTTTTGTCTTTAATAATTTTTTATGGAGGTACTTGTTATTGCACTGGGGATCGTTCTTGCTTATGTATTGGGTTCTGTACCCACATCGGTTTGGTTTGGGAGGACTTTCCATGGTATGGATGTAAGGGAATACGGGAGCGGAAACCCAGGGGCTACGAATACTTTTAGGGTACTAGGTACAAAGGCTGGAATAATCGTTATGCTAGGCGATATTATCAAGGGCCTGTTGGCTACTTCAATAGCAATGTTGCTCATGCGTGCCCAGTTTATTACAGAACCCAACCTTGTCACTTTTAAGCTCATATTTGGAGTAGTTGCTGTGCTAGGCCACATTTTTTCGGTTTTTCTCAATTTTAAGGGGGGCAAAGGTGTAGCCACATTATTGGGTATGATGATCGCTATTCACTACGAGGTAGCGCTTATGTGTGTAGTCGTGTTTATTGTTACCTTGCTGGTCACAAAATACGTTTCTTTATCTTCTATCATAGGGGCATTGGCGTTTCCATCTATGCTGGTTTTTGTGCCTAGGTTCAAAACCAGTGAGACGCTTTTGATCGTATTCGGTTTTTTCCTTTTTGTAGTGATACTTTGGACGCACAATAAAAATATCAAGCGACTAATACAAGGGGATGAGAATAAAACCTACTTAATACGTATTAAGAAAGAATAGTAAAACCATCCGTTTGTTTTCAGAAAATTTGACTGCATTTTTATAATGTCCTGGGTAATGCTAGCCTTGCAATGCGCAGTTTAAGCGGGATTTCGTGGTTCTAAGTCCAGTTTTCATTTTCTTTTCACGCCGAAAAGAAAACGAAACAAAAGAAATAGGCGCGAGCAACCACGCCTATTTTCCTCGCAAAACGCACTGTCCATCCGCTACAGGCCGCTTACCCACCGGCCTTAAATGCCCGCGCTATTCCTGGATATCTCCCCTCCATACGCCACTTGAATTTTCAATGATGTCCTTGTTAAAGCCAGCAGTTGGCAAGGGGCAATTGGCAACCCTATATTTTTTGCCTACAGCCTTTTGCCGATTGCGGACTGTTCAATACCTAAAACCTAACTCATCCTGTACTCGGTATGTCATTTGGGGCTTAGCTTAACCCTGGATTATGCACTTGGGTGATCAGCCCAGGGACATGATCCAGCAGTGGTTGCAAGGGATGCCTATAGGAATTACTCCTTTAAGATTGGTGCGACTGGTAAGAGGGTATGTTAAGTGATCCCAGGCACAGATATAGACCACTTATCCCCTTGCTGTCTGCCATTATGTAATCCATGCATCTCCTTGGGCTGGAATGCGTATACTAGGAAGAATCGTCAGGGCCCACCGAAACAAATTTTTATTTAAACCTTTTTGTTATGCAATTTCAACGATTACTAACGATCATGTCATTGACTGTGGCTGTATGCTTCTATGAACAGCAGGTCATGGCTCAAGGTGTAACGTTACCACAATCCAGTGGGTCTGCCGAAGTGTCTCAAACGATTGGGATCACCACTGTTTCTGTCAGTTATTCCAGGCCGAGTGTGATCAGCCCGCAAGGCCAGGACCGGACGGGGCAGATCTGGGGTAGCCTTGTTCCTTATGGCTACAATAACCTTGGTTTTGGTACGGCTACGGAGGCTCCCTGGAGAGCCGGGGCCAATGAAAATACCGTTATTGAATTTTCAGATGATGTGAAAATTGAAGGCAAAGACCTGCCGGCAGGAACCTATGGTCTTCACTACGCGGTGTTTGAAGACGGGAAAGCTACTGTCATTTTTTCCAAAAGCCATGGCGCATGGGGTAGCTACTTCTATGATAAAGCCGATGATGCTCTGCGCGTGGACGTTCAAACCGTAGAAATACCGGCAACGAATGTACTCACCTACCACTTTCCGACAGCTTCCACAGGGAGCGCTATCCTGGCGCTGGACTGGGAGAAAAAAAGAATTCCTTTCAACATAGAAGTAAATACACCGGAGCTGGTCTATCAGAACTTAAAAAGAGAACTGCAAAGCAGCCCTGGTTTCCAGCTGAACAGCTGGACCTCGGCAGCGAACTACTTAGTGCAAAACCAAATCCACTTGGATGACGCGTTAGCTTGGGCAGAAGCGGCGATCGAAGGCCAGTTTTTTAGCCAAAAGAACTTCCAAACTTTGTCTACAAAGAGCGCTGTGCTCACGGCGATGGGCAAGACCGAAGAAGCGGCCGCCGTCATGGATGAGGCGATCAAAGTTCCCGGGGCTACCATTAACAACTATTATAATTACGGCCGCCAGTTGATCGCTGCCAATAAAGATGAAAAGGCGCTGGAGGTCTTCAAAGAAGCGAACAAAAAATGGCCGGACCATTGGCTGGCTCCCCATGGCTTGGCAAGAGGTTATTCTGCTCTTGGTGAGTATAACAAGGCTTTAAAGTATGAGAAAACGGCATACGGAAAGGCCCCGGATGGAAGCAAGCAGTTTTTGGAGGGTTACCTCAAAACATTGGAAGAAGGGAAAGATTTTAACTGATCCTGGGCTTGTCGCTGGCAATCGGCAAAAAAGCAGTCGGCAAAGGCTGTTTTGTTGCCGATTGTCCTTTGCTTAGGGAGCTCCTAAAATTGATTTTGTTACTTCTACTTTCCAGTTTTTCATCTTTGGCTTAACTTAACGCTAGTAGTTTTCGTCTTGATCACAGGGTTCGTTGGGTACCCGCATTACAAATGCTGGCGTGAGTGCCCTGTAATACTCAATGGGTCCGTGTTGCAAACGCGGACCAGTTTAAGAAGCATTTCGTGGTTCACCGTGTTCATTTTCTTTTGCACGCCCGTGCCAGGGGCATCCCTTTGGGGAAAGAAGTCGAGTAGGCCAGGGCTTACGCCCCAGCCTCTCACAGAACCGTACGTGACAGTCTCCCGTCATACGGCTCTTGTCCACCTGTTCCCTA
>JANQLQ010000240.1 GCA_028280565.1 Fulvivirga sp. | reverse complement strand
CAGTAAACAGTCGGCACCCCCCATTTTGCCTACTGCCCTTTGCCTATTGCTAACTTGTCGAGAACTTCCCAACTTGGCAAAGAGAGTTCATTGTTTAATTCTACACGTCAGTTGAGGTATGACACGACACTAGTGCCCCCTATAATGATAGGAGTGGCGCAGGAGGTTTTCCGCCAAGGCGCAAATGCACTAAGGTTCACCAATTCTACCGGCCAAAACCGCCTAGGGCAACATTTTCGATGAGTGGTTACCATGTTCTTTGGTGATGGTAGTGTCTCTTGTATACGGGAAAGAGCACCCGGTATCTATTGGGTTTTAGCGAATGATTTAAAATAAATTCTTGGCTTAACCGGGTTAATATTATAGCATTTATGCTATTTTTGATTATAAGATGAAAAGAGATATGAAGCTTTAAATCATAGCCGTCAGTTTTGCAGGATCTTACTTAAAACAAAGACTAAGATCCCATGTATTTCCTTTTTCTGATGGCTATGGTTTTAAACCCTACCTCCTTTTTGTGATCTTATAGAAGTTGGCCATTATGAATGATCTCCCAAAACACAAAACCATGCAAGCGAAACCTGCTTCCAATCCATTGTCTTACAAGGATGAAAAGCTACTGAGGTATTCGATAGCTTTCGCCATGGTGTTTTATGTCTGTATCGCGATGTACATTGTTCGGTTGTTCGAGGATAGCGAAGCTTCCCGGCAAGCGGTAGATTTCCTTTTGAAAATAGGGAATGTCTTTTAAGTCTTTCCGTTGGGAAGTCTATGGATGAAATGTTCCACTTTTGGATATTGACAATGGCAGGTTCGGAGAACCTGCACATGGTTAAGCACGGGTTTGGAAAACCCGCGCTAGTTGGCTTCGCAACCCACGCTGCGCGGGGTGGAAGCATTAATTTCAAAGAGCCTGGTCTTGGTGTTAGCTACTCAAGGGGTTTATGAGTGCTTATCGCGATCCTGTTCCAAGCGTTTATGGTCACGATCGTCATGATTATTTGCGATAAGTAGTGTTCACCAAACTTTTCAATCGCATCCCGGTACGTTTCGTCAGTTAACCCGTTTTTGTGGATCAGGGTTACTTCTTCCGTGATTTGCAGCAGGGTTTTTTCCTCGGCGCTGAACATACCGGAGTCGCGCCATGCATCCAGCAAGAAAATGCGCTGTTGATCTTCCCCGTTTTTTAGGGCTTCTTTCGTATGCATATTAATGCAAAAGGCGCATCCGTTCAATTGTGACGCCCGGAGCTTGACCAAATCTTTATGGGTATTACTTAATTTGCTTTGCCCCAGGTAATTTTCCAGTGCGAACATGGCCTGGTAAGCAGCCGGCTCAGCTGCCTCTATTTGAATTCTTTCCATACGTATATGACTTTTATTTGATACGAAGGTATCGAAACCCGTATGGGTAAAACTTAAACCTGTTTAAGAACGCTTCCTGCCCCTGATCTCGCTGACATATTCCGGGGTAAGGCCTAAATACGAGGCGATCAAATACTGGGGAACCCTTTGGGCGAATTCAGGAAAATGATCGACAAAGTGGAAATAGATTTCTTCTTTGGAAAGATCATACAAATATTTCATTTTCATTAAAGCGGATCCGTAAGCCACTTGGTAGATGATCCTGAAGTATTTTTCCAACCCCGGGAACTGGCTCAAAAGCCCTTCTTGCTCATCGTGGTGAATGTAAAGAAGCTGTGTTCGTTCTACGGCCTGGATGGAAAACCCTGTTTTGCTCCTGTTGAAATACGCTAAATGATCGGTCATCCACCAATTTTCTATGGCGAATTGAACGGTCCTTTCCGTGCCTTTATCGTCTATAAAAAACATGTGGAGGCATCCGCTGAGTACAAAATAGTTGAAATTGCACCGCGTGCCGGCTCTTGCTATCATATCCTTTTTGTCATAGTCCTGCAGGGTAAAAAAGCCCTGCATGGTTTCAAACTCATCATCGCTGACTTTTATATACTTGTTGATGTGGGCTAAAAGTTGTTTTGACATTTTCCTGTTGACCTTTTACGAGATCCCTAATCTACACGATCCGTTGGGCATGTACGCTGGTCTTTTAAATTTTGCAATCGATGCGCACTTTTTAAAATGTACGCGATCGTATTTTTTGTTCCTGCAATTTATACCTGCTTATCCGCGGCGGACGTCGTTTTCCTCACAAATTTAAACCCGTGGTGATAGGCCGGTATCCACCAAGTATTCGTTAATTTAACCTTGTAAATATGATGATCACATGCCAGCAGTCCCGGTGGAAATCGAACGAAAATTCTATTTGGCAGGCCCCCCGCCCTTTTTAGCCAAGCTCAAGCCTGTGCCCATTCGGCAAGGCTACCTGGCCATTGAAAAAGATGGAAATGAAGTGCGTATCCGTGATAGGGAAGGGGTGTATTGGCTTACCGTTAAGTCCCCGGGCGCTGTGGAGCGGACAGAGGTAGAATTCGCGCTTTCTCCCGTCGATTTTGATCAGCTTTGGCCGTTGACGTTGGGCAGGCGTGTAACAAAGGAACGTTTTTTACATTCGGAACAAGGGTATCAAGTTGAAATTGACCGTTACCGGGAAGCATTGGAAGGCCTGTACACTGCTGAAGTTGAATTCTCCTCCCGCGAGGCTGCCAGGGACTTTGTTATTCCCGGGTGGATGGGGATCGAGATCACGGAAAACCCTCATTTTAAAAACAAAAGCTTAGCCGCCTTACCGGGCTTCGATGCGGTTATTTCATTTTTATGAACACGATCCTCTCTAACTCATCTTTTGCTAACCCCGGCCCCCAAGGCAACTCCTACGAAGCCCTTGTAGGTCACTATTTACCGGGGGAATTTCGCCATTTTATCGAGGATAATTTCTACAAGAAGGTTTGCGAGTACGGCGAGCTTGAAAACTTTCAAAACGACCCGGGATTTTACAAGAATCCATCGAAGCATATCGCCCTGTATACGGATCATGGTGTTGTCCACGTGCGGGATGTTGCCGTTCAGACGTTAGAGGTGTTGGAGCGCGCTAACGGTATCCTGGTACCGTTTCGCGACAAAGATGAGTTAGAATTTTTGAAAGGATATGCTCTCCTGCTGGCGTATTTGCATGATATCGGGATGTGTGATTTTACAGCGCTGGGCCGGTTTATGCACCCGGAGTTTGCGGCACAATTCGTTTTTGATGCCGAGTTTGATGAGATGTTTGGGTTGCTTTGGGCTAAGAATGCGGGTAATGTGCCTTGGATGATCAACAGCCTTTTCAAAGACCGGTATGATGAAAATAGAATAAAAGTCATCTTCCGTGAAATACTGGCCCTTTCTGCGGGACATAGCAAGAGTAAAATGCCGGTGGCCATTCTAAATGACCCCAAGCGGCTGAAGAAAAGAATGAACACAATACTTTCCAAGCCTCTCGGCCTGTTATTTTTTGACCAGAAAATAGAACGGCTTGGCGCAGGTAAGTCAAAGAAGAAAGAAGAGACGGTCCAGAAAAAAATTGAAGCGCTCAATAAAAAGCGAGCCCAATTCTTAGCAGGAAATGAGAATTTGGTCCACGAAAACTTTACTAAAAACTACGCTGACTTTGAAAAAGAAGCGTTTGGATGGCTGGAGTTGACCGATACGGAGATCCAAAGATTTATTTTGAATGTACAAGACAGTATTCGTTGTATTCGTGCTGCGGATGCCTTACGCCAGCGCGGCACTGTACTTAGGACCTCGGCAGGCTACGAGATCTTTATAGACCGGAAAACCGCCCATGCCATCTATGCCCTTCGTAACAAGTCCAATGATCGGCTCTACCTGCTAGAGAGCAAAAAATCGATCAATGCCGGGGAGGCCAACATCGCCAGGAGCGAACTGGACGCATCCGGGAACTTGCGTGTTTCTTTTCATGTAGGCTCATTCAGTAAGCAAAAGGTCACCAATAAGGCCGCGTCTAATGCAGCATTGGTCATTGATGATATCCAGGCGGATACCATTCAAAGTTTTAAACGCGATCCGAAGCTGGACCAAGGGATATTTACGGCACCTAAGGTGTCTTTTGAAGACCTCAAGATCTTGGTGGAGCATACGTCGGATAACCCGAATTTTGCAACACTCGTCTGCCAAGCCTTTCATAAGATGAACCCCGCCGAAAGCCACCGGATCCACCCGGCCTTTGCCATGCATCACCTTGATCCGTTAGAGGTCAATCGGTACCTGGCGGGGGAACCTTTAATGAGTTACCTTGCACAAGAGGCATTCCGTAAGATGTTTTTTGAAAAGCTTCTCCAAGCCGGTTGTGCCTTCGTGCCCGGCCAGCCAGTTCCGGGGGAGGAGGAAGTCAGGATCATTCACCTGGCGGCAGGGGACCAGCTGATCCAGGGAGGCAGCAAATCCGGCTTTGTATACTTTCCCTTGGCGGATGGCCTGCGGGTGTACCCGCTCGGGGGGTATGGGAGCACGCTAGCCCTGGCATGGATACCGCTCGGAAATACAGGGGTGATCCGGGGTAGCATTCGTAATGCCCACGTTTTTTGTGAAAAACCGGTGAGTCTTATCTGTGTACCCAAAAATGTGTACTTGGATCATTGGTATAACCCCATCCCGACTAAAAATATCCAAGCCGTGTGGGGCGAAAATTCTCTTTAGCTTTCACCATAAGGTGAATTTGCCGAAGCTTGGTTTAATAGGAGTTTACCATTGGATCAAGAAAGTACAGCTACTGCCGCCATTTCTTCGTGTCTCTCTCGTTTCATCCAATGTTATCTTTTGGGAGACCGAGTCTTGCGGTTTGAATGTTCTGACCAGCTGTGTGAGTATACCTTCATCAAACTTACTGGGATAAGGGTTCCTGCAAACCACAACCGCCTTTCTTTGTTTAGCGTCATATTGTTCCAGCTTGTAATGGCCGATCCCCGGGGTGAATGAACCGTCTTCAGGGTTAAACATGATTTTTCCGTTTAACCTGTGATTCATATGGTAAGCAATATTTATAGAATGCAGGGCCTCTTCCAAGTTTTTCATGGGCGGAAATTCCGCATTCTTAATAACAGCTTTACCGATCAAAAATAAATTCATCTGCCCTAAGGAGTCATAGACTTCTTTGTATGCATTAAGCCAAGCCTGTTGTTTATACCATACTTTAGGATCGGGGTCAATGCCGTGATTTTTAAGTATTTTCTTACGTGTTTCCCGGCCCTGTTCCATAGAGTTCATAAATGACAGTACCGTACTTCCGCTTACCTCCACACCAGGATTGATGGCCATAAACTGTGTCATAGTAATTATTTTTTTTAAGATTTTTTATTCTTGCTAAATACTTTAAAACAGCGGCCTTATTCAATGCCACAATTACCGTATATTCCAGTAAGTATTTTTACCCAAACCGTTGGTTTTCTTGGTTTTATATTACCTACTCGTGCTTTTGCAGGTTTAGAATTTGCCAAGGGAGAAGCCCAAACTTTCTAGGTTTTCTCGATCTAATAAATTTTTACACCTGGTCATGGTCTTTTGCAGGGGACTTTGAACTCAACGAAACGACAATGTAAATACTGGCTAAGAGGGGTAGGGAATCTTTGCCTATTAGGAGTTTATTTTATTGTAGTTGAGGCCAGGGAGATGCCTTAGGGGGTCGCCGAGCGGACGCTCTCGTTCAAGTGTGGGTCGTAGGACCGCTTTGCTTAACCTACGACCAGTTACGAGCAAAGCGGTCCTACGACCAGTTTAGGTGGGAGGAAAAATAAAAAAACGGATCGTCATGGGAGTGGTACCATTTTCGTAAAAAGCGTGTAGTTGGAATGGCAAAACGGGAAAAATAATCGTCACCGCGAGGCTGGCGTGGCCAGTGGGCGGATTACGAAGCGGCCTCCTTCTTGTAGTGTCCTGGTTGCACGCCATTTTCGTTTTACGAGTGGGGGATCGCTTCACGCATCGCTAAGGCTATCCCGCTAGGTTCGCGATGACGAAAAAACAAAAGTAATGTGATAACCTGGACTCGATTAAAAAAAATGAACGTCGTTCCGCGCCGGTGGCTGTGGGAAGGCTCATTGCGAGAGCTGGAATCTGCTGTGTCGTAGAACGGAAGCTACTCCCCAGTTTAAAGACTGTGAAAGTATGCTAAACCTCATGTTAAGCCTTAGGCTACAATGATTTTAAATCGAACGGAGGTTCATAGGTAGGCTGGCGATGCCCGTGCGGGGATTACGAAGCCATACCCTCCCCGGGATACACTGTATGGACCCTGGTGATACTTCGCGAGCAGGGGATTGCTTCACCACTAATCACACAAGTCGAGCCCTGTGGTTCGCTAAGGTGATAAATGATGGTTTTACATCTTCTCAGAGTCTCTCGCAGAGGACGCTGGGCTACCTTGGGAAATGGCGATGTAAGTACTGGCTAATAGGGGCAGGGGATTTTTGCCTATTAGGAGTTTATTTTATTGTAGTTGAGGCCAGGGAGATGCTTTGGGAGGTCGCCGAGCGGACGCTCTCGTTCAAGCGTGGGTCGTAGGACCGCTTTGCTTAACCTGCGACCAGTTCAAGTGTGGGGCGTAGGATCGCTTTGCTTAACCTACGACCAGTTTTGAGTCTTTTTCTACTTTCCTCTTCTTGTAGCTACTCCTCTATGGAGATCATAGTACGGATATCATCTTTTTTTGTGCCAATGAGCAACGGACGACTTACCCCGGCCAATATTTTCACATCGTAAAGCTCTTCCACCATGCCTTCCAGTCGCACCCAATGCTCTGCTGCACCTGTATCTAGGTTGATGACCTGGATACCGCATCTTGGTGTTGTATTAACAGCTTTCAAGTTATCATCCAATTCTAACCCGCTAAACGTCCGGTTTTTTCGAATAGAGGACATTCCTACAAGGGCATAGTTGCCGATAAAATCCAGTCCACGGAGAAAACCGGGACAGAACGTGATCCGTTCGAATTTTTGGGTAGCCGGGTCAATGTACCCGAAGTAACCCGAGCCAGCTTCTAACAGGTAAAGCTTGTCTTTATACCACCTGGGCGAGTGCGGCATGGAAAGCCCTTCGCATAAGATCTCGTTCGTTTGCACATCCATCACTAGCCCCCCGTTTTGCCTGTGGTCTCGCCAGCCGTCGGATACATCGCTTTTACCCGCTATGGTCACATACGCCGGTTTGCCTTCTTTCTCGGCCAGGCCGTTGAGGTGGCACCTATCTTCAGGGGCCAGTTTACTAATGAACGGGGGATGCCACAAGGGCTTGAAGCTATGACTTTCACTGACCGTGGCAAGGCAGCTGAACAAGGTATTCACGAACACAGGCCGGTCATCTTCATCAATGATGATATCATGGGTATCCAAATCCCCGGTGGTGTAAGCGGCTTGCGGTAAATACACTTTGTCATAATCGTTGAAACGGCCGGAGCTCAAAGAATTGTCAAACCGCCATAGCTGGAAGAGTGAACTCAGCCAGAAGGTATCCGGGTTTTTCGAAGTGCCGATCCCCATACACCGGCTGAACGTACGCTCGGTCACATGCAGGCTCTTGTCGGCGTTAGAACCTAGCATGAACACCTTACCGACCTGGTACGTCGTAAATACTAAGCTCGCGTTTTCACTGATCAACCAGTTTTGAAACTGGCGCGAGGTGGTCAATTCAAAAGCTGGTTTGACTTCTTGGCTCTTTTGTGATTCAATCATTCGTAGCTGTTTAAGCGGTTTTATTCTCCCAGGGCTTGTGTTAAGTTAAGTGTAGCGGGACGAGCTATTTTTTTCCACCCCGTTCCTAAAGTCGACAGTTGGCAATGGGCAATCGGCAACCCCCTATTTTATTTGCCTACTGCCTTTTGCCAACTGCCGACTGATCAATACCTCAAAAATAGCCCATCCTATGCCCTATACGTCATTTGAGTCTTAACTTAACCACATTAGCCTTAATTCAATGGGTATTGGTCGTAAATTAACCCGGGCTATAGATCTGTATCTACTGTTTCACCATTCGCTTTTTGGCGAGTATACTTTCCTCTTTATCCCTCAATTCCACGATATAGACCCCAGTATTCAAAGTACTCAAGTCCATTTCAATTTCCAATGGTCCATTGCTTTTTTCAAAGACGTGCTGTAACAACGTTTTGCCTTGCAGGTCGGTGATATGTACGTGCCCTCCTGCGCCCGATAGCTGACCCGTGAAGGTTAGATGAACACGTTCATTGGCCGGGTTAGGATAAAGTTGTACCGTGGAGGCGAGATCATCGGTAATACTGGTGATCACCCTTATGGTGAGGGTCACGAGTTGGGAGTCCGTTAAGGACCCGTCGCTTACGGTTACCGTTACCTGGTGGGTGCCGGGTTGTTCCAGTGTAGGTGTCCAGCGGAATTGCCCCGTTGTCGCATCGATTGTCATGCCTTTGTCCTGCGCTTCGTTATCGATGCTAAAGGTAAGGGTGTTGTTAGCGTCAGCATCACTGGCGGTAGCCGTAAAACTGAGCAGGGCGCCTGCATCGCCGGTTTGAGGGGCTATTTCAGCCAATTCCGGGGCGCCATTTACGATAATGGTCACGGTTTCGGAATCGGAGAGTGATCCATCACTTACGCTGAAGATCACCTGGTGTTCGCCCCTTTGCGTTTCATCGGGAGTCCAGCGGAATTCCCCTGTGGAGGAATCTATGGTCATGCCTTTTTGCCCGGAAGAGTCATCTAAACTAAAGGTAAGAACTTCTGAATCAGTATCGGTGGCGGAAGCGGTAAAGCGGAGCTCACTTCCGTTATCCAAGACTTGTGTACCGATCTCCCCTAAGACCGGGGCTTTATTGACAGTGACCGTAATGGTCTCCGAATCCGTGTACGTTCCGTCGCTGACCGTGATGGTGACTTGGTGTTCTCCTCCTTGAGAACCATCGGGGGTCCAGCTGAATATGCCCGTTGCGGGATTTATGGCCATGTCTTTCTCTTGTGACGCGTCATCCAAACTAAATGTAAGGGGTTTTGAATGGACATCTGTGGCAGAAACGGCGAAATTAATTTCCACTCCCTCATCACCTGTTTGTGCGCCTATGGGGGTCAATACGGGAGGCATAACATCAAAGATCACATACGTAGAACCGGTCCCAAAGCCCTTTTGCGCGGTCCTGTGGCTGCCAATAATAACATCATCAAGTCCATCCCCATTGAAATCACCACCGCCACTCACTGACTGTCCGGCGTATTGGCGGGCCCCGGCACCATGCAAAGTAAACCCGTTCGTTCCATCTAAAGAGGAAAGTTCTAATGACGCGTCAAATCCATCTCGGCTCCCGAGGACCACATAGCTCGAGCCGGATCGATAGTTGTCGTTTGGACTGTTCCTAGGAGCTCCTATGATCAAATCATCCACCCCGTCTCCATTGATATCCCCGGCACTGCTTACCGAAAACCCTGAGTTACCTCTGTCACCAACCCCATTTATGACAAAACCATCACTACCATCGAGGGAAGACAATTCAAAAGGGCTAGAAAATGGGTTTTCATCCCCAAAAACCACGTAGCTTGAACCTTGGAAGCCTTGTGCACCAATAATGAGGTCGTCGATCCCGTCGCCGTTCACATCCCCGGCACGGTTCACGGACCATCCAGAAAAGGCCCTCTGGGAATCCCTTTTTCCATTAGCCACAAAACCGTTCGTGCCATCCAGTGAAGATAATTCAAAGGGGTGGGCAAAGGGGCTATTGTTTCCGAATATTATATAACTTGTGCCAGAGCTACTTCCATTGGGATCGGCAGAAGGAGCGCCAATGATCAAATCGTCAAACCCGTCGTTATTAATATCCCCAGCGCCACTTACCGAGGAGCCTGTCCTATAATTGGCATCCACGCCGTTTAGTACTATACCATTGGTGCCGTCAAGGGTAGATAGATCGAAAGGACTGGCAAATCCCTCGGTAGAACCGAAGATCACATAGCTGGCACCGTCAATATTTCCGTTAAGATTGGAACCAAAGGCGCCAATTACTATGTCACCGATCCCGTCTCCGTTCAAATCCCCGGCGGCGCCCACTGCATTACCAAAAAAATCATTAGCAGATTCTCCATCGATGACAAAGCCCTCGCTGCCATCTAGGGTAGCCGGGGACAATCTTAATGGGCTTGAAAATTCTCCGTCATGACCAAACACAATGTAGGTTGACCCTGAATCCGATTTTCCGTTTCTTGAAGACCTGGAGTCCCCGATGATCAAGTCATCAAACCCGTCGCCATTAACGTCTCCTGCGCCACTTACCGCTGCATAACTAAGTGAAACGATCCCTTCCATGGCAAAACCGTTGGAACCATCTAACGAAAGGAGGTCAAAAGAATTTTGGAATCCTTCCCGGCTTCCAAAGACGACATAACTTGAGCCACGGGCACCGATAATTATGTCCTCTATTCCATCTCCATTGATATCCCCGGCATTGCTTATCGAGCGTCCGGCCTGGTCTCCCTGTTCGGCTCCAATGATCGTAAACCCATTGCTCCCATTAAGGTCGGCAGGAGATACCAAGGGCACAAAAGGGGTGTTTTGAGCTTGGAGGGGTTGAGCAGGCATCGATGCCAGCCAACAGCTTAGTGCAGATGCAGCGATCCCCAACTTCCATTTCCGGTTCAGGCTGTGCAATCGCCGGCCTAAAATATCAAGTTTGCGTTTTAGTTTGTTACTGCGGCTTGTAACCCACCGGGATTGGACGCTTCGATAGCGTCGTTGAAGTTTGACCCAGTGGTAAAAATAGTTACGTGATTGTTTCATATTGTTTTTATCCGATGATCTAATGCTTGGCCCAGGGATCGAACTCATTTTCTGCCTATTTCCTAGCTCCCAATGCGTTTGATTTTTACCCTAGGCTTTTAACCGGCAAGATTAAAGGGATCATAGATTAAAAAAAATGACCAAGATTGGTCATTTTGAAGCTGTAAATGGGAATTTTAAAGCCTTGTAATGGGTGCAAATACTCGTAGATTATACTTGGCTGTCGGAAAACCTATGAGCTATTGCTTAAAAGATGGCCAGGGTGGTAAAGCTATAGCTCATAATGCTGATAAGCTCAGAAAATAATAGCATAAGTTGGTCAAGCATGCTGCTACTTGGTTTATTAGGACTAGGGCATCTTCTCAAATTAGCTTTGATAGTGAAAGTTTAATTTTGGAAAATTAGGCTATATTTTTAAGGTGTTTCGGGGAATGCCAGCCTCGCCATGAGCAGTATACGCGTGATTTTGTGGTTCTAAGCTCGGTGTTCATTTTCTTTTGCACGCCCAAAAGAAAACGAACCAAAAGAAAAAGGCGCCAGGAACAAAGCCCATTTTCC
>JANQLQ010000175.1 GCA_028280565.1 Fulvivirga sp. | reverse complement strand
GCGGAAAATGGGCTTGGTTCCTGGCGCCCTTTTCTTTTGTTTCGTTTTCTTTTGGGCGTGCAAAAGAAAATGAAAACCGGGCTTAGGACCACGAAATTCCGCGTATACTGCTCGTTGAGAGGATCGAACTACCCGAAACACTTTAAAATGCAGCCCAATTTACCAAAACTAAACGTTCTCCCATCAAAGCTAATTTTCAACGGCACCCTTTTATAGGATCATGAGGCACCAACGACAACGCCCGGATTACAAATCCTATTGCCTCGATAAGTACACATTACGCTCCGCTAAATGCGCACTAGGTGAAATGAAGTAGTTTAACCGTCAAATTAGGTGTGTGTGATTGGGCACTAGATTTTCAGCATTTTACCCTTCACGGTACAACTCCAACGCATTTAAAATGTCAGTAGGTTCGGCCCTATTCCTGTAATCCGCATCTAAGAAGGCATATACGATCTTACCCCTTGGGTTGATGACATAGGTAGCAGCCAACGGAAGCTCTTGGGAATCATCACCATTATATTCTAAGATATCAAATGACTGTTGATAGATCTCGGCTACTTCATCCGTTAATTTAAACACGATACCATATTGCCGGGCGACCTGGTTGCCTACATCGCTGAGCACTTCAAATTCTAACTCATGCTTTTGTGCCGTACTCAGCGATTTGTCCGGTAATTCCGGGGTCAATGCTATAAGATTAGCGCCTTGGGCCCTAAAACCGGGCAATGCTTTCTGCATATGACGCAAGGTAAGATTACAATACGGGCACCATCCCCCACGGTACCAGGTAAGGATCACTGGACCTTTTTCGAGGTAGTCACTGAGCCGGACTGGGTTTCCCAAGGCATTTTCCAGCTCAAAATCTACCGCTTGATCTCCCATCTTTTTTGCTTGATCCAGGATACCGCTGGCGGATACGGCTTGGATGCCTTCACTGTAAACGCGTTTTTTTCGCTCATCCGCTTTTAACGAAAACTCATTTTTCCGTTGGTCGAGAGCCGATGCAAGGTTCTCTCCTACCACACTTTTATCTTTCATACTTTATGATTTTCGAGATACTAACCTAACACGGCCATCTCACCAATAAGTTCTAGTGGGTTGCCTATTTGTTGGCTAGCCGACAAGTTTTAATCAAGTCGCAAGTATTGTTAGCCGGGTATTAGCAAGGGAAGTAAAAAACATACTTGGTTGATTGAAAGCCAGTTACAAGACGGAAGGTATTAAGTGATCATTGCGTAACTCAGAAGATGCTCAACTGGTGATTGGTGATATCCAATACCCATGTCCTTGGGCCCCCACGATAAAAAATATATTTGATTTACCTGCTTAGTGCTTCTCATTCTAAATGCTAGTTATCAAGTTATTTGTTTATACCTCGATGTTAAAATATTATCTTTCCCATCAATGAACACAAAAATGATAAGTCATAATAACAATGTACTAAATAGAGCGATCATCCCGGCCATGACAGCCAGCATCATCGATATCTTAATCACCATTTTCCACCAACATCCGGACTACTGGCAAGGAAACCTCTCCAAAGCAAATGAAGGTAACCCGATAGGAGGTACGTTAATGCAACAGCATGTATCAGGGATATTCGTCATTTCAGGAGTGTGGTTGATCCTTATCGTATTGTTGGGATATTATTTGCCTGCTAGGCTGTCAAAGGTGTTCTTGTTGTTTGTACTTATCGCTCATTCTTATGGGGCTTGTAGCTGGATTTCGCCGAGATATGGTTTTTGGTGGGCCATGGTTTTGATTCTATTTAACAGTATTCTCTATGTTCAGTTCACTCTATCGAATCAAAACCCAGGATTCAAACCCAGTTGATAAAATCATTGGTATGTATTTGAAATGCATCAAAAATCATTCTTTAAGAGTTTGTAGGTTTTTTACATGATCCACACCCCGCCTTTCCAGCTCTTGGTATTTTCTTTGACCACTTTACTTCTAAACGTGAGCTCGATATAAAAATAGGGCTGGTGTTACGTTAAGCCTCAAATGACGTACCAGGTAGAGGATGAGTAGGTTTGAAGTAATGGAAGGTTCTCGATGAGTCGGCAATCGGCAAAGGGCAGTAGGCAAAAAATGTAGGATTGCCGATTGTCCTTTGCTAACTGCCGACTTTAAAAACGGGATAAGAAAAAAATAGCTAACCGTCCAATTACACTTAACCCGGATTATTCATCTGGCGAAAAAATGTCGATAGCAAGAGCGTTTGAACTTGATGGCGGTTCATTTGGTGATGAAACCCTGGGTTTAGGTGGGCATTGGCAGGTTGGAGCGGGTAGTTTTCGGAGA
>JANQLQ010000154.1 GCA_028280565.1 Fulvivirga sp. | reverse complement strand
CCTGTTTTGATCACTATTTTCGTTGGATACCCGCATTACAAATGCTGGCGTCAGTGCCTTGTAGTGCTCGATGGGTCCGCGTTACAAACACGGACCAGTCTAAAGGGGATCAGTCTTAGGGGTTACAAACATGGACTAGTTTAGGGGGTTGAACTTACCTATCGTTTTTTTGAAAACTAAACCTAGGCATAGCCGTCCTCATTTCCCAGCAACGGCAAATTCTCACATCCTATATCCATAGCAATTCGACCCATGCCAGTTTTTTTAGAATATCGAGACTTCCGATTTCTTCTTTTGAATGCTTGGCCCCCAACAGGTTTAACCGGTGGCTTGATCATTAACGTGTTATTTGAGCTTATCCAAATCCCGGATCAGGATCTTTCTACGGTCGAAATTGATCAAATTGCTCTCTTTGAGTTCATTGAGAATGGTAGTGACCGTCTGGCGTGAAGTGCCTGTAAGCGAGGCGATGTCTTTGTGGGTAAGCTTGGTAGGGATCATTGTTTCAAATCCTACCTTTTTTCCTTTCCACGCCGCGGCATCTTTTAAGAAGTCGATGATCCTTGTACGGGCGTCTTTAAATACCAATGACTCAATTTTTCGCTCTAATTTCCTTACACGCAGTCCTATGAGTTTGTAGATCTTCAGGCTCAATTCTTTGTCGTCAGCCATCAGCTCCTGCATGTCATCTATACCCATAGGGCAAACGGAAGTGTCGTCGTCCATGGACTGGGCAAAGTCGGTGCGGACTTCTTCTCCTGCCAGGGCAAGCTCGCCAAAGACCTCGCCCTTTCCTAAAATTGCCTTTACTACCTCCTTTCCTCCTTCGGTGTAGTGCCCGATCTTCACCCGCCCTTCGGCGATCATGTAAACATGCTTGGCTTTTTCATTTGGGAAATAAATGAAATCGTTTTTTTTGAAACGGTTGAATTCGTGGCGATCTTCCAGGCCCTTGATCTTATGAGGACACAAAACATTAAAGAGATCAACATCTTGGAAGTACCAGATATTTGATTGTTCACTCATGATGTATCAGCAGTTATGTTTTACTTGTTCTGTTCTATTATTTCATGGCTTACCGATAGGCCTGGCTGAAGGCGGTAAACGATGTATTTATTTTTCAAATAAAAATGGCCCCGATTCGGATGAAATCCTACTCTGAGTTGATGAACTTAGTGTTTATTTTCCTGTGCATTAAAAAGTAACACTACCTGCGTAAATATAATTCTTATTAAACTATGGCAAACTATCATCTATCAGGAATATACGTATATCCTGTCAAGTCGTTAGGGGGGATACGGGTTAATACCATAAAAGTTAAAGAAAAAGGCCTGGAACACGACCGGAGATGGATGCTCATAGATGAAAATGACACATTCATGACTATCCGGAAATATACCGAGTTCTTGTTTTTCCAGGTAGAAATACTGCCGGGAGCGTACCGTATCACCTATCGTGACGATACATTGACTATCCCTCACACGCTACAAGAGGGCGACAAGGTGTTTACCGAAGTATGGGGTTCGGGCGTAGAGGCTATTGTCGGTCATCAAGATTGGAATCAATGGTTTTCTGATCGTTTAGGGGTTCAATGCCGCCTGGTGCATATACCGGAAAATGCACAGCGTAAGATCAAAGCACAATGGGGAGAAAGCACGGTAAGTTTTGCGGATGGATACCCTTTCTTAATTGTAGGGAAGGCTTCATTGGATGATCTGAATGCCCGGTTAGATGTCCCGGTGGAAATGGGGAGATTCAGGCCCAACTTGGTATTTGAAGGAGGTGAAGCTTACGAAGAGTTTCGATGGGGCCGGTTCACCATAGGTCGCAATCACTTCCAAGGCTTAAAACCCTGTGCACGATGCGTAGTCACTACCTACGATCTTGCTACCGGGGAAAAAGGCCGGGAACCGCTGCTCACCCTCTCCAAGCAAAAAGTCAATGATAAGATCGTATTTGGACAACATACCCTTGCCTTAGATCACTTGGAGATCTCTGAGGGGGATGAAATAATCGTAGAGCAATACAAAGATTCTCCCTATGATCCACTTTAAAACCATTTTGTGATTTAAATTTGGAACGTTTATGCTGTTTCTCTACCTGAAGGCACTCCATGTTATTTTTATAGTGACTTGGTTTGCCGGTCTTTTTTATATCATACGTATCTTCATTTACCAAGTAGAGGCAAATGCGAAGGACGAGCCGGGCAGGAGTATATTAATTGCCGAATATAAGAGGAATGGCCGGCGCCTGTGGTTTGGGATTACTTGGCCTTCTGCCGTTATAACTTTGATCTTGGGAATCTTGCTGGTTTGGGAGATGCCGTACTTCCTGCAGCAGCCCTACATGCATGTGAAACTAGGCATGGTCTTCCTGCTTTATGTTTATCATTTTGTTTGTCATACGATCTATCGGCAACTTCAAGCGGACACGTATAAGTATTCTTCCCAGCAGCTCAGGGTGTGGAACGAGGTAGCCACCTTATTTCTTGTAGGGATCGTATTCATCATTATTTTAAAAAGCACGTTAAGCATGCTTTGGGGCTTCGTAGGATTAGTCATTTTTACGCTAGTATTGTTATTAGCAATAAGGATCTACAAAAAAATAAGAGAAAAAGATGAAACATAACATATTGCGACTAATAGGGATAGCCTTAGCTCTTTTTATTGCCGGGTGTGACATAAGCCAAAACGAGAAGTTGCCGTATTTAGGCAGGAAAGAGATCAACGGTCCTGATACGATATATCATACTATAGCGGATTTTAAATTTGTGGACCAGGACAGTAGTTTTGTTACGAAAGAAACTTTTGAGGACCAAGTCTACGTAGCGGATTTTTTCTTCACCTCGTGTCCAACGATATGTCCTATTATGAAGACACAAATGCTGCGAGTATATGAGCAATACAAGGATAACGACCAAGTAGGGATCCTTTCCCATTCGATAGACCCTAAGCACGATACGGTGGCAGTTTTGCGTGAGTTTGCCGAGAGCCTTGGCGTTGAAAGTAACAAATGGCGCTTTGTAACGGGGGACAAAGAAGAGATTTATAAAATTGGCCAAACGAGCTATATGGTCAGTGCCGTGGAAGATCCTTCAGAGCCGGGGGGCTTCATCCATAGCGGGGCTTTTATACTGGTGGATAAAAATCGACGCATAAGGGGGATCTATGACGGTACTAAGGAAGACCAGGTGAACCGGTTAATGGCGGACCTGGATATTTTATTGAAAGAATATGAGTAGGATAAAATTAGGTTTTGGAATATTGATCTTGCTGGCGGCATGTACCGGCCAGGGGGGAGGCGGTCAATCCGAGGGAGGGCAGAAAGTGAAACTGGAGCAATATTTGGTAGAAGGCCAACAGCTTTACCTCCAATATTGCAGTGCTTGCCATCAAAGAGAAGGCCAAGGATTAGCACAGCTCTACCCTCCGCTGAGCAATGCCGATTATTTGGATGATAACGTGGAAGGTGTGGTGTGTATCGTTAAAAATGGACTTCAAGGTCCTATTGTTGTCAACGGGGTGGAATATAACCAGGCGATGCCTGCTAACCCTACCCTCACACCACTGGAGATCGCGGAAATTGTTACCTATGTGTACAATAGCTGGGGCCGGGAGCGCGGCTTGGTGCCCGTGACGGAGGTGGAAAAAATATTGAAAACGTGTAATGCTGGGGATTGAGTCTTAAAGGGGTTTTATTAAGATAGGGTTTTATTAAGGTTTTTTGAGGTCTTTGAAAATTAGCTTTGATAGTAAAACGTTTAATTTTTACGAGTTAGGCTACATTTTTAAAGTGTTTCGGGTAATGCCAGCCTGGAAATGAGCAGTTAAGCTTGATTTTGTGGGGCTAAGCCCGATTTTCATTTTCTTTTGCTCGCCCAAAAGAAAACGGCGCCAGCAACAAAGCCTATTTTCCACGCTAAACGCGCTATCCAGCCCCTAGGGCCGCTTACCCGCAGGCCTCAAATGTGCTGCGCTGTTCCTGGATGTCTCCCCTTCCTATACCACTTGAATTTTCAATGATGCTTTCGTTATGGCGTTACAAACGCCAACCTCGGTGTGTCCTCTTTTTAAAAGAGGACAATTTATATAATTTGTGTAGTTGCGAGTTTTTTTGGATGAAATGATGGTATTTGTGACTTAAGTGATCACAACGTTTTCATCTTGACACTTACTGAGACACCTTTTTCGCCAAGTACAAAACTGGTTTCTTGGAAGGATGGGGGACCGAACATTCCTAGTGATTTTTTTGAAAAGCCAAAGCTTTCTTTTGGAATGCCTACCCAGTTTTTGTCTAGTTCGCCATTTTCGTTTTCATCATGGATCACACTCACTGCATATTGGCCTTGCGGAATGTTGTCAAATATTACACCGTCCGGGATACTGGTGGGTTTTATCACCAGGTTTTTAAAATCCTTCCTCATATAGTTCTCTTCACAATCGAAAAGCGCTATGATCAATACACCTTTTTGTGATTTGAGGTTTTCGATTTTAATGATGATCCGGTTGCTGCCGTCGTCAATGCTGGCAGGAAAAGCCGGTAAAGAAGACAACAGGATGAAAATCAAGGGTTTCAAATACATAGTCTATTCATTCGCGACAAATTTATAAATTTTGCGTAAAGCTCAGCATGTTTATTTGCTGGCAGCATGTGGATCGTTGTATTGCCAGGTCTTTTTAAAGCCTTTGGCGAGCCCAGCAGGCTTTTCTCAAAACTGTGCTAATGATGGTTGACTAGCTCTTTGCATTTATCCAGGCTGATCTCTTCATAATCTTGGATCACTAGGTCGGCCCCCCAGCGTACCAGCTCATCAACAGTATGTCCGCTGGTAATGCCTACCACTTTTGCCCCGGTAGCTTTAGCACCTACTATGCCGGTATGTGAATCTTCGAATATCACGCATTCGCTGGCAGCTAGCCTTAGGTCTTCGATGGTCTTATTGAATACTTCGGGGTCTGGTTTGCCGTTTCGCACCTCATGGGCACCTGTGATGGCAGAAAAGTGGTCTTGAAAGCCCAAGTGTTGTAGTGAGAACTTAATGTTCTCTTGCCCGGACATTGTTGACAGGCCTAATGAAATGCTAGCGCTTCGCGCTTCGCCAAAAAAATCTTCTAACCCATGGATAGGCTGGATGTGAGGTTGGTACAGGTCACGATACAGGGATTCTTTTTCACGTGCCAACTCTTGGATCTCTGCGTCGGTTAATGGTTTATTGAAGATTCTTTGGAGGATCTCACCATTCGTACCATGGATCTGTTCGCGGTAATGGGTGGTATCCAGTTGATGGTGTGTGAAAAAACGGTGCCAGGCCTTGAGATGAAAGTCCATGTTATCTATCAATGTACCATCCAGGTCAAAGATAAGTCCTTTAAGTGTTGCCATAGAATACGGTTATGTACAGGTTATGAAATATGGAAAATCTTGGCATGCCTGGCCAGTTTATTTAGCCGGGCAAAGATATGTACTTTGGTATTATGAGTTGCTATGCCAGTAAGTACTTCGCTATGTACTGCTTATTGGATAGTTGAGCTTTTCACAAACCTTTTGTCATAAAAGCCAAGTTTAGGATAAGGCTTTTGTGATCGATTGCAGGATTAACAATCACAATTGAAGTGGGCAAAAAAAGTTTTAGCCCTCACCGTCTTGAGCTACAGGTTCTTATAGTCGCGGTAAAAAGTAAGCCAACCAAAAATATAAAGACCTGCCAAGTTTCGAAAAACCTGGCAGGTCTTGAGGTTTAGCTAAGCAGAGTCTTTATTTTTCTCTTTAGGCGTTCAGCTTTACGCCGTCATTGCCTAAAAGGATGGGTTGGCCGAACCTGCCTTCTTCATCTTTCACTTCCAGGTTAAGCACCCCGCGAGGACATACCGAAGAGCACACCCCACAGCCCACACACGATGAGCGAATAATGTTTTGACCTCTTTGGGCATACCAGCGCACGTCAATACCCATTTCACAGTAGGTAGAGCAGTTGCCACAGCTTATGCACTGCCCGCCATTGGTAGTGATCCTGAACCTGGATTTGAAACGCTGGACCAAACCCAAGTAAGCGGCCAGGGGACACCCGAAACGACACCACACGCGGTTTCCCATCAAAGGATAGAAACCTGTGCCCACCACCCCGGCAAAACCAGCGCCTATCCAAGCGCCATAGACAGAACGTACGTCATAGCTGCTCATGCCTAGTATTTGGCTGTTGCCCGTCCAGTAGGTGTAAAGCACGGCCGCCGTCATCACGATTGCAAAGCCGAGTACGGCATGGATTAGCCATCTTTCTACCTGCCAGGCTTTCAACGATTTATCCGAGAGCTGGCGATAGGGGTCTCCTAAAGTTTCGGCCAAACCCCCGCAGCCACAAACCCACGAGCAGTACCAGCGTTTGCCAAAAAAGTACACGAATACCGGTACCCCGATTATGATGAGCGCAATCCCCCAACCCAGCATGAAAATGCCAAGCCCACCGCTTTCGATCAACGTACTGAGTTCATTGTCGAAAAAGAAATCGTAATCCAGCGGCCAGATATTCTTGAAATCGAAATAAGGTTTGTTCAGCCGAAGAAGTATCTCAGGCAATAAGAATGCGAAAGCGGTTTGGAAGAACATCACGGAAAAGGTTCGCGCGATTTGATATTTGCTATGACGATACTTTATGATCATACGCACACCCATCACCAAAATGCACAAGGTGTAAATGAAGCCGTACAAAAAGAACCTGCCTGCCTCCGAGCCCTTTAAAAAGATACTCACGGGGTCCACCATTATGATCCAATTGGTCATGTACTCCGGGTAGAAATAGAGTATGATATAAAAGATGATCAAAAAAGACCCTGTCAGAATGCCCAGCCACCCTACGTTGGTCATGGCGCGATGAAAAAGACCGTTATTCTTGATGCCCGGTGGGCCATCTTGAATTTTCGGCAGGATATACATCATGGCACCGATGATACAAACAATGTAGGTCAGGAAGAAGAACATTCCCGGGCTGTCACTTACAGGGCCGGTACTGGCTTCTTTTGTGATAGAGTACTTCAGGTCTTTGATCTTGTACTTGTCAAATCCCTTTTCATTGACAATTTGGTATTTCTTAATGTTATCTACCACATTGTTTAGTTGAGATCGGAGATCACCTGGATTGGTAAACTCCCGGCCGTCTAACCAACCGCCATAGTCCTTGAAAGTCCTTTTTTTGTAGTCGGCCACTTCGCCTTCCTTAAATACTTTTTCTAAGCTGGCGAGCTCGAAAGTACCCTTATTGGCATTTGCCAACTGATCTACCTCGTCGTCCGAAATGCCGTAGACCTGGATCTGCTGCTGGTTAACTTGCCGGAACGTTTTGTCGAGGTCCCTTACAAAAGAAAAATTCGAGGAATATACATGGCCTACCATGTCTTGGCCGGAAGATAAGAACACTTCCTTTTTATCACCAATTTGATCATCCAGCACCTTAGTCGTCAACTGGTATGAAGCTGTGAAAAAGGAGCCTAGAAATATCCCAAAGCCCAAAAGAAATAATGCCAACCCGGCGATTTTAATAGTTTTCATGAATTATCCGAATATTTTTTCTAAAAATGATCTTTTACCTCTTAGCTGGATAGGCCTCCCGGGAAATTGCCCGTTGAAAGCCCCTGCTATTTCTTGCTCATGTCGATCAAAAAATTCAGGATCGAAATTCGCCTCCCTAAGATTTTCAAGGATGTAGTAGATATCACGCTCTTCCTTCAGCCACCTATCGAAGGACTCATGCCTGAGCCGTATCCCGAAAGTATTCACTCCTAAGAATTTTTTGCTGTCTTTATCAAAAATGAAGTGCATGCATTTCTTCCCGGAAGAGTGCTCCCAATAGAATTCTTCTTCATTGGGTTTTAATTGATTCCATACCCACCCATAGGTTTGGTATTCAATGTCAAAGAATTTGGCGGAATTGAACCAATGCCCGGGCTGGTAAGGCGTTTTATTCCCTGTGATAGTTTGTGCTACCGTTTCGCCCATCATTCGGCCGGTGTACCAGACTTGTTCTATGGGGCGCCGGTTCGGCAGGGGGTCCCTGCGTTGCGCACAGTCGCCTATGGCATAAACATCGGTGTGGTTAGTTTCCAGGAAATCATTCACCAAGATGCCACGATCCGTTTCTATACCCGATGCCTGGGCTAAATCAATGTTTGGATGCACGCCTGCCGTAAGCCCCACGAATTGGCAAGGGATCTCTTCCCCGGCCCCGGTGATCACGGCTTTAACACGACCATGATCGTCGGGCACGATTTCTTTCAGTTCACCTCCTAAGTGCAGGTCTACATGGTGCTCCCGGATATGCCTGCTGATCAAACTTGCTTCTTGTTTAGGCAGCACATTGTTCCAAAACTGCTTTTCTCTGACCAAAAAGGTCACTGCTATGTTCCGGGACCGGAGCATTTCGGCCAACTCGATCCCGATGAGCCCACCCCCAACGATGACCCCGCGTGAGATATCTTTCGTATACTTTTCAATGTATTCAAGGTCCTGGAAGCTCACCATACCACTGACCCCTTGCAGGTCCTGGCCGGGCCACCCAAACTTGTTAGGCTTCGCACCAGTAGCCAATATCAACGCATCGTAGCTTTGAACGCCTTTTTGCGCCAGCTGCAAGGTTTTATTCGATGTGTCTATCTTCTCTACATAGTCATGGAGCAGGTTGATCTTATTCTTCTTCCAAAACCAGTCTTCATACGGCTTGGTATGCTCATATTTCATGTGGCCCATATAAATGTACATGAGCGCAGTACGGGACCAGAAATGGTCGGTCTCTGCAGAGATCACCGTGATCTCAAAGTCGCTGTTCTTTCGGATATGACGAGCGGCTGTAATTCCCGAGATGCCATTTCCAACAATAACCACGTGTTTCATAAAAGTCTATTTCTACTACGAAATTGGTTGTTTTACGCGTTGTTTGCCGCGTTGGTTAGCCAAAAATCTATCAATTGTCTTTAGGTTGACAAGCGCTCATAAGTTACGATTAATTTGTAAAAAGTATTCTTGCTTGTTTAAGAAATAGGGAAAAACACCTACCCCTTTTTGAGACATTTAGCTGATTGCTGCGATGGGAATTTTTTAACAATTTTGGCTTGCTGCCTGTTGCAAATAACAGGAGGGGATATTGTTTTAACTTTTGTGGTATGAAAAGAGGCGTTTGGATTGGGGTTATTTTTTGCATTTGTTTTGTCCCGTACGGGTATTCCCAAGACCTGGACCAATATTTTTCACAAGTCAATTCTTTTTTATCTTCTTATGTGCAGAATGGTCGTGTAGATTATGAAAGTATTGCGGATCGTTTTGATGAGGCCAAAGATATTTACGAGGCGCAATGCCAGCTAGACTTGGGAAATGTTTCAAAAGAAGCTAAGAAGGCCTTTTTCATTAATGCTTACAATATGATCGTGATCTACCAAGTAGCGAAGTATTACGAATTCAATCAACAATCGCCGATGGACCAAAGCGGTTTTTTTGATAAGATCAAACATAAAGTGGCTGGGGAAATGCTCACCCTCAATCAATTGGAGATCAAGAAGCTTCTGATGACTTACAAAGATGCCCGGATCCATTTTGTGCTGGCTTGTGCAGCTAAAAGTTGTCCGCCGCTGGCTGAATTTGCCTATGAACCGGGTCAACTTGAGTCCCAACTCGAAAAGCGGACCCGGTTGGCCATTAATGATAATGACTGGTTAAGGTTGAAAAATGGTGAACGTAAGGTAGAGATTTCAAAAATATTTGACTGGTACAAACGCGACTTTACCACCAGTGGGACCACGCTCCTTGAATACATCAATCAATACCGTGAAACGCCCATTCCCAATAATTATGCCGTTGAGTTTTATGAATATGATTGGAGTTTAAATGGAGGGTGATCTTAAAGTTTCCTGCGTTGAGTAAGGAGTTAGGGGATCAATTAAGTTGCTGGTAGGTATTTATACATATGACCCTTGACAAATTTCAACTTAATCTACCTGGGTAAAGAAAATTTCTTAAAAAAAAGCTTTAATGACCGGGTATTTCGAGTGAAATGTTGTTCATTGTCAAGTTAATGACAAACTGGCGCTGAGTTTGTTCCGTTAGCTACAGCAGTCGTCTTAGACGATCTATGCCTTGCAGACGAGTATATTTTTTATGGGATGTAAGGGTTTAAATGTTGAAAATAAACATCATACACATGAAAAGAGCTGTTCTTATATTTTTTAGCCTTTTGGCTTTGGGGAATTTGGCGGCAGGAGCAAACCTTCCTTCCTTTTTTACCCAAGCCGATGCATTTTTTAAAAAGTACGTGGAAAATGGCATGGTCCACTACAAGGAGATCAATGCTAATTTTTCAGAAGCGGAAAGCTTGTATAAAGATATAGAGAGTATGAACCTTTCCTCTGCCGATGACAGGGCCAAAAAAGCGTTTTACATCAACGCCTACAACCTCATTGTCATTTACCAAGTTTCAAAATACTATCCCTTGAAATCTCCGCTGGACCGGAGTGGGTTTTTTGATAAAGTAAAGCATAAAGTAGGAGGTGAGTCCATGACCCTAAATGCCTTAGAGATCAAAAAGTTAGTATTGACCTACAAGGATCCTCGAATTCACTTTGTATTGGCCTGTGCAGCCAAAAGCTGTCCCCCCCTTGCCAGTTTTGCCTACGAGCCTGGCCAATTAGACCAGCATCTAGATACGAGAACTAAGCTTTCGCTAAACAACAAAGATTGGCTTCGGCTAAATGCCGGCAACAAAACCGTATCCATCTCGAAGATCTTTGATTGGTATAAAAAGGATTTTACCATGAACGGGGAAAATACCGTCCTAGAGTTTATTAATAAATACCGCAGTACCCCGATCCCGGCCTCTTACCGGGTATCATACTACGAATACAATTGGGGACTTAACGACGGTTAGGTCAAAGATCATCCAAGTATTTTATTAAGGTTTCAAGGGTTTCGAAGGTCTTACCCGTGGTGGTGTTCCACCGGGTGAGACCTTCGGCTGTTGAGATACTAACCTCTAGATCATCTCCCGGGCGGGTGCTGTAGCCATTCCTTTCCAACGCATTCCTGGTCCACAATAAAAGATACCCTTCTCCATTGACCGAAACATTTCTCCGGTCGGTCTTTTTTTCGAGGTGACCGGTTTTTAGATCGAAACCCTTCAATTGAAATACGGTATCTATCTTTCCGCTTAATACTAAATCTTCCGGGAAACCTATTTCCAATCCTGTATCATACCCTGCCAGCCAAAGCTCGTCGGCAGTTTGGAGGGCAAGGTCTAACTCATGGGTGGCCATAAGAATGGCCTTTTTGGTCTTTCGCGTCAGTTGCTTGAGCAAGTTTATGATTTCAACGCGGTTATTCAGGTCCAGGTGAGCTGTAGGTTCATCCAGTATAATCAGCGGGGTATCCTGGCACAGGGCACGGGCAATCAGGACCTTTTGCCGCTGGCCATCACTAAGTTCTGCTATTTTCCTGTTTTCGATGCCGGTTAGGTGTGTCTCGTCTATGGCCCGGTCAATCGCATCGGCATCTTGGGATGAAAAATTAATGTTCCATCCCATATAGGGGTAACGGCCAAACGAGATCAGCTCGCGAACCGTGATGTTTCCCACATGGATAGGGTCCGTTAATACTACACTGATATAAGAGGCCAGGGAGGTCTTACTGAGTTCCTTTATCTTTTTACCCTTGAGGAAGATATCGCCTGCTAGGGGAGCTTGCGCTCCTGACAGCGTACGCAGTAAGGTAGATTTTCCAACACCATTCGGACCCATAAAACAAATCAATCGGCTGGTCATCACCTCGCAGTTAAGCCCCTCCATTACGATATGGGTTTCTTTCCCCGACCGGTACCCCACGGCTAGTTCATGGGTATGGAGTAAAACGTCTCTCGTCTTCATCTTCCGAAAGAGGTTTGGATGCCGCCCTTGGACAGGATCAGCCAAATGACCACCGGCGCGCCGATTAAAGAAGTAATTGCATTGATCGGCAGCACGTACTGGCTGCCCGGTAATTGTGAAACAATATCACATAGCAGCATGACAATGATGCCGGAAAGTGTGACCGCGGGCACTAGTATTTTATGATCCGAGGTATTGAATAAAAGCCGGGTAAGGTGGGGGACTGCCAAGCCCACAAAAGCGATGGGTCCGCAAAAAGCGGTAATGCTACCTGCCAGCAGGCTAGTACTCACCACGATCAAAAGCCGTGTCTTTTTAATATTAACTCCCATACTTTGCGCGTAATTCTCACTGAGTAGCAAGGTATTCAGGGGTTTGATCAAGAATAGGGTGATCGACAGTCCTACCAGCAATACCAGGGTGAGAATAAGAAGTTCGCTCCAATCCAGCCCCCCGAGGCTGCCAAAGGTCCATACCAAGTAAAGTTGTAGCTGCTTAGCTTCGCTAAAAAACTGGAGTACACTGACTACCGCCCCTGTTACGCTGCCAAACATCAATCCTATGATCAAAAGAGATACACTGTCCTTGATCTTGACCGACAACGCCACCACGGCTAGCAACACTAAAAAGGACCCTGTACTAGATGCCAATACGATCAACCAACTTCCCGGGCCAAGGCCTTGGAAAAAAAAGCCGACAGAATGACTGGCGAGTACTACCAGCGCTACCCCTAAACTGGCACCCGAGCTAATGCCCAATACATACGGACCGGCCAGTGGGTTCCGGAACAACGTCTGCATCTGTAACCCGCTGATGGAAAGACCTGCTCCTACCAAGATGGCAGTACATGCCTTGGGTAGCCTGAATTGCCAAATGATATGCAGCCAGCTGCTTTTTTCCGTTTCTCCCATGAAAATAGCGCTAAAAAGTTGATCAAAAGGGATACTGACGCTACCCAAGGAAATGTTTAAGGTGAACAGGCAAAGGATGACCAGCGGCAAGACCGCCACTAGCAAAAAAGTCCACTTTTTTTGATATCGGATCGTATGGCTCAAACTCGGTTAGTTCAGCTTTTGGAAGTAGTATAACTTATAATTTGGCAATAGGTCAGGATGGAATATTTTCACGAGGTCTTTTAACACAATGTCCGGGCGTACCGTACCTGACTCGTAATAATCGTTGCCACCTTCCGGGGTGAGCCGGGCGTTGCTATTATAAACAGTTCCTTTTTGAAAAGCCCTGAAACGCTTGTAACGTTCATCGGCTTCACCCAATTCTTCTAAACTTTTAAACGTGTGGGCGTTGATCCAAACATCAGCTTCATAGGCGCTGTCGTACACCGTTTCAAAACTAAGTTCCATGCTGCCCGTGCTAGTATCGTTGCCCCAATAATAACTGGCCTGCGCATCTTTAAGGAATTTTCCCATCCAACTGTCCCCACCGGGCATATACCATACTCCTTTGTAGTCGATACCGCAAAAAGTGGTGGGGCCATAACCGGTAGCCTGGGCTTGGCCCAGTACCTGCCGGTAGTCACTGGCTATGGTATTGAAAATAGAGTCTGCCTCTTTTTCCTTGTGAAAAAGCAGGCCGAAAAATTTGATCCATTCCGCTCGTCCCAAGGGATCATTTTCTAAGTAGTCGGCATTCATAAGAATGTCAATTCCAGCTTTTTGTATGGGACCTAAATCTTTATAGTCCCCGTCGAGGCTGTAACTCATTAATACCCCGGGGTCTGCCTCTATCACCTGTTCCACATTCAGGCTGTAGTCTTTGCCTAAGTCTACCACTTTTCCTTCACGGGCCAGTGCCCTCACCTGTGGGGAAGAAACGAACTTTAGCGAAGGAAAACCTACCAGTCGATCCGTTACCCCTAATAAATCTAGGGCGGGGAGATGGGTGGTAGAAGTACAGGCAAACCGTTCTACAGGCGTGCGTATGATGGCTTCATTGAGTAAAGAATCAGGGACCGTCAAGTCTTTGGGAATAAAATAGTAGGTCAAGCTTTTGGATGATCCTTTAAACGGTTCCCCGATCTTGACCAAGGTAATGCCTTGCAAATAATGGATCTCGAGATTTTGGGCATATTCTAAGGTAAGCGGGTAGGTTTCATACGTGTTTTCCTTGGGAAGTTGCTTCCGCGTACGCCCATTTTCCCGGGACTGGCACCCCCACAATGAGAGTAATATCAAAACGCAGGGAAATAGAAAATCTTTCATGGTCAAAGATGGTGGTTTTTATGCGGGAGCAATATTAATAATTTGTTTTGCAATGCTTAAACTTTACTTACCTTTACGCCCGAATTTTGGTTCCCGGGGCCAATAGCGCTATCGGGATTAAAAGGGAACCCCGTGAAAATCGGGGGCTGTCCCCGCAACTGTAAGTCCATTATAAGGTTGCGATCATATCTTAACCACTGTCCTTCTATGGGACGGGAAGGTAATCGCAGTTGGACAAGCCAGGAGACCTGCCAAGGTGTTTTAAGTCTACATCTCGGGTGAAGATGGACGATGTTTAACGCTAACGTATCTGTTCAAAAGATATCGGTTGTCCAGTGAAAGCCATTGCTGCTTCCATGCTGTTAATTATTTGCGTGTATAGCTTGAGTGCACAAACAGATAGTCTTGTTTATTTGGACGAAGTAGAAATACTTGGATCACCGGTCAACAAATACTTGGCTGGGACAGTAATACAGACAATCAGGTCCGGGCAATCTGGTGCATTAGATCAGCTAGCCGATAACTCATCCATTTACTTTAAAGAATACGGCAATGGACAATTGTCCACTATTACCCTAAGGGGCACTTCGGCAAGTCATACGAACGTGCTCTGGAATGGACTCCCAGTTAATTCACCCACTCTTGGGCAAACGGATTTCACGATATGGCCTATGTTTTTGGTGGATGATTTGGCGATCCAAAAAGGAAGTGGCAGCAGTTCATTTGGTAGTGGCTCTATTGGTGGAAGTATAATATTAGATAATTCTGTGATTAAGAATGATTCCTTAATCACATTGTATACTGGAGTTGGAAGTTTTGGTCAACTTGATCTCGGCTCAGCAGTACAACTGCAAATAGGAGAGTTGACAAGTGAAACACGATTATTTACAGGCAAGATCCAAAATAATTTCCCTTATGAACTGAGAGGTGAAGAAGTAAGGCAAGAACACGCTTCTGTAGATCGACTTGGAGTGTCCCAACGTGTTAACTTGGCTGCAGGTAATCACTTCTTATTCGCTGAGGCTGCGTATGCCCGAAATGACCGACAAATACAGCCAACGATTACAAGTACGTCCAGGGATGTGTTGCTGTCTGAAAACCTAAGGTTTGTCATAAGTGATGAAATATTTTCTAATAAATTCCGTCATTTTATTTCTGTTGGCTACACATGGGACCAAACCGTATTCAATGAAGTATCAACTACAGGATCACATCAAATCATTGGAAATTATGCGTTTGATTTCCAGGTTGGAAAGAAAATAACAAGCCGATTAGGGATGACAGCGATTGAAGCCTGGGCAACTTCTGGCAGTTACAGCGGTAGAGAACGGCAAAATCAAATCCACCTTTTTTCGTCATGGAATTTCAGCTTACTTGATGGTCTGCTGCTTTCTTTAAACTTGAGAGAAGCAATACATGACGAAAATGCAGTATTCGCTCCTTCCATTGGGGGTGAATGGACCCCTCTAAAAAGCTTTGATCGATTGAAGATTAGAGGACAGGTTGGAAGAGGGTACAGGGTGCCTACATTTAACGATCTTTTTTGGAATCCCGGTGGTAATCCAGATTTATTGCCAGAGTTCAGTATAAATTATGAAGCTGGTATTGATTTGACCGGCGATACATTTTCGTTAGGTATTACAGGGTTTGTTTCAGATATAGATCAATGGATACAATGGATACCTACTGATGGTATTTGGAGTCCTCTTAACATTAGGAATGTAAATGTAACAGGAGTAGAAGTCTCTTCTACTACATCTTTTTCGTTTGATTTTTGCAATCTTTCGCTTCACGCTAATTACGAGTATACTCTTTCTCGTGATCTTTCTGCGCCAGAAAATACGCAGCTTCCGTATGTCCCAAGACATTCTGGTTTTACGCAATTGAAAGTTGCGAGGAAGCACGCCCATATCACTGGAAGATGGAACTACACCGGCGAACGTTTTAACACGCTTAGTAATTCCAGGCAGGGACGAATTGATGATTTTGGCTTGTTGGATATTATCGTAGGGCAATCTTTCGATGTTGCTCAAATTGCCTTTACAGCACGCATATCTGCTAATAATGTCTTTGATACAGGGTATGAAAATGTTATCAATACTGCAATGCCAGGAAGAAATTATTTAATCGAATTAACAATTAGATATTAACAAAACCTGGTACTAAAAGGCATATAAACTATTCAAATTATCATACTTATGATTAAGTAAAGAACCTGTTTTTCAAGAAAAGTAATAATCACTAACCTAGTTCTAAACACTAAAAAATGAAACAAATTCTGTTCAGATCACTATTGATTTTATCCATCGCACTTGCCTCTTGTAGTGATGATGACGACCCGGCCCCTCGAGGGCAATACGATGATGGAGTCCTCATAATTAATGAGGGTAACTTTACCGATGGAGATGGCTCTGTGACCTATTTTAATCGCACTTCGTTGGAAGTAGAGCAAACTATTTTCCAAACAGTAAATCAAGAGCCCGCATTAGGAGATGTTATTCAATCGGGCACCTCATTCAATGGATTGACTTACCTGGTAGCTAATAATAGTAATAAAGTGGAGGTAGTCAATTCATTCACTTTCGAAAGCCAGTTTACGATGTCGGATGTACAACTCCCCAGGTATATGACAGTAGCCAATGGGAGAGGGTATCTAACAGAATGGGTGAGCTTTAGTGATCCCGGCCAGGTGTTAATTTTTAACCTGGAAACAGGAATGGAGGAAACGGTCATTGGAGTAGGGTCTTTACCGGAAGATATCGTATACGTAGATGGTAAGCTGTACGTAACAGAGGCATTTGGCAGTAATGCTTTGTATGTAATAGACCTTGAAAACGACAATGCTTTAGACACGCTTTTTTTGGGTAATGGAACCAATCAAATGTTGCTAGATAGTGATGACCATTTATGGGTAGCTTGTCGTGGGGGCTCAGATTCGGATTCCAATCCACTTAACGACGGTTCACTTTATAGAATAAATACTTCCTCTGATGAGGTAGAGTTAACAATTGAGTTGAATACGAATTACGAAGGGAAAATTGCTACAAATGCAGCCAGGAATATCATCTATTTCTATGTAGGAAATTCTGTATTTTCAGTTAATACTTCGATTGCTCCAAACGCTAATGCGAATGACACTCCGTTGTTCACTGTCTCTGAAGCAACATCGCTTTATGGCATAGGTGTAGATCCAACCACAGGTGTTGTTTATGTGGGAGACTCGAAAGGCTTTTTGGATGATGGCGAAGTATTTAGATATAACGCTGATGGATCTTTCATTGATTCATTTGAAGTAGGCAGAGGTCCGAATGGGTTTCTATTTAACTGAATTAGGTAATCCAGCCTAAACCCTGTATCCTGAGATTAGCTTGAACAGACGTGTCAAGATACTTTTTATGCACTGACGGTAGTATAAATCAAATGGTTACGACTTTCTTAAATTGAAACATGATTGGTAAGGAGATAGAAAATCACTTAACTTCCCGATAAGGGTTTTAGGAGGTTTTTTCATGATTTATTTTTGGTCTAATAAGTAGGGTGTGCTGCTAAACTGCTATAAAAATTAAAAATTGCATTTATCAAAAAAAGAACCTTCAGAACGCTCCAAGACAAATATGTTTAACGAAGGTTTCATTGCTTTGCAGGGTTTACCGCCGTGGATGGAATGTATTCCGTAGGTGTTAGATATAATTTTTTATACAACAATTAATGGATAATATGAAAAGGATCATCAGCCTATTGCCTAGCAGTACCGAAATTGCCGCTTCACTCGGCTATGGAGATCAGCTAGTTGGCAGATCGCATGAATGTGACTTTCCAGCAGGGCTCGATCACCTCCCGGTGCTTACTTCTCCCAAATTCAACCCGCAAGGTTCGAGCTTTGCCATCAACAAGGAGGTCAGTGAGATCTTAAAATATGGTCTTTCGGTCTATGAATTGAATACGGAACTGTTGGAAGAATTACAACCCGACATTATCCTTACCCAATCGCAATGCGAGGTTTGCGCAGTGAGTATGAAAGACGTGGAGGAAGCGGTATGCCAGCTGGTGTCTTCCCAACCGGAGATCGTGAACCTAGAGCCCAACAGCCTGCAAGATGTGTATAACGACATTACCAAAGTGGGACGGGCCTTGGGAGTGGAAGATAAAGCTTCCCGGCTTTTGAGGAGCATAGAAGAAGAGCTCAGCTTGGTGCAGGGTAAGGTGGCAGGTCTGCAAACTCCCACCATTGCTTGCATAGAATGGCTGGACCCCATCATGCTCGCCGGCAACTGGGTGCCGGAAATGGTGGAGATCGCCGGGGGTGAGAATGTACTTTCTGCTAAAGATGAGCACTCTCATTACTTCCAATGGGAAGAAATACGGGCTGTCGACCCGGAAGTGATTGCGGTTATGCCGTGTGGATTCGGTATTCAACGAACCCTTCACGAGATGCGGCTATTGACAAGTCTTCCCGGGTGGACTGATCTTCAAGCAGTTAAAAACGACCGGGTCTTTGTCACTGACGGCAATCAATTTTTTAACCGTCCCGGGCCCCGGGTGAAAGAGTCTGTCGAGATATTGGCAGAAATCTTACACCCGGAGATCTTTGATAAAAGACACCTGGGAAGCGGATACGTTAAGTTTTAGCCTCATGATACACTTGGTCACAGGCGGTGAACGCTCCGGTAAATCGGCCTATGCACAGTCCCTTGCTAAGTCATTAGCAGGTAATCCAGTTTACCTGGCCACGGCGAAGATTTGGGATGAGGATTTCGAAGACCGTGTGTCACGACATCGATCCGACCGTGACGAGAGTTGGGAGACCATCGAGGAACAAACCCAACTGGGTAGTGTTCTACCAACAGGTCGTGTTGTGGTTATCGACTGTGTCACCCTCTGGCTAACCAACTATTTCTCCCAGTATGATTATGATAAAGAGAAAAGTTTGAAAGCGGCCAAGGAAGAATTTGACAAGATCAAGGATTACGAAGGTACGCTGCTGATCATCACCAATGAGATCGGTATGGGCGTGCATGCAGAACGTAAAACCGGGAGGGATTTTGTAGAGTTACAAGGCTGGATGAACCAATACATTGCCAGTCATGCAGACAATGTCACGCTGATGGTATCAGGATTACCATTAAAAGTAAAATAGGGTTTCTTATGGAGCGAAAAAAAGGGGCTAGGAAAAAAGGAGAACTGTTCTACATTGAGAATGGCTTTTATGTATTTACAGAAGAGTACCATTTGCGGAGAGGCTACTGTTGCAAAAGTGGTTGCCGGCATTGTCCATATGGATTTAAAAAAGGATGACATTATTAAGTAAGATACCACGTGTAGACCAGGGCCTAAAGGAGGCCCTGCTACAAAAGATCAATCAAAAGACTAAGCCATTAGGCTCATTGGGGATATTAGAGTCCGTAGCCCTACAAGTTGGACTCATCCAGGGCACCCTTGACCCGGCACTTAAAGAACCTCATATCATCGTGTTTGCCGCTGATCATGGTATAGCACGGGAAGGGGTGAGTGCCTTTCCCCGGGAGGTGACCTACCAGATGGTGCTTAACTTTTTAAGCGGTGGGGCTGCCATCAATGTTTTTTGTAAGCAAAACAATATCGGGTTAAGCATTGTAGATGCCGGTGTAGATGCTGATTTTGAATCTCAAGCAGCTCTTCTTGATCATAAAATCGCGAGAGGTACGCAAAACCTATTGAAAGGTCCTGCGATGACTGTTGAGCAATGCGAGCAGGCGCTTCAAACAGGAGGGCAATTGGTAGAGGAATTGCAGGAAAAACAAACTAACATTGTTGGCTTCGGAGAGATGGGCATAGGCAATACTTCTTCTGCGAGTTTACTTATGAGCAGGTATTGCGACCTTCCGCTTGAAGACTGTGTAGGCAAAGGTACAGGGCTTACTCAAGAACAATTACAGCACAAGATAAAAGTATTACAAGAGGCACTGTCCAGCAATGCGGTGCAAAACACTGACCCTATCCAAGTACTGGCGACCTTTGGCGGTTTCGAAATTGCCATGATGACCGGTGCTATGCTAGCTGCGGCCCGGTTGAAAATGGTCATACTGGTGGATGGCTTTATTGCCACCGCGGCGTGCCTAGCGGCTTTCAAAATTGATCCCGGCGTCTTGGACTATGCTATCTTCAGTCATGAATCTGCTGAACAAGGGCATAAAAAAATGCTTCGCTACCTAGGAGTACGAGGACTTTTACAGCTTGATCTGAGGCTGGGAGAGGGGAGTGGTTGCGCAGTAGCTTACCCGATTGTGCGTTCTGCCGTTGATTTTCTAAACCATATGGCTTCCTTTACGTCTGCCGGGGTAAGCAATTCGCCATCATGAACGTATTGAAGCTGGAACTCAAGGTATTTTTCACCGCTATGATGTTCTATACCAGGTTGCCATGTCCGCGTTGGGTAGATCATTCCGAAGTGATGCTCAACCGGGCTACACGTTATTTCCCGCTTATGGGCTGGATCGTCGCCGGGATAGCCGGTATAACCTTCTGGGCTGCGATGTTCATTCTGCCCGTGCCTGTCAGTGTGCTGCTTTCTATGGTGGCTGGTATCCTCGCTACGGGAGCGTTCCATGAAGATGGCTGGGCGGATGTGTGTGATGGATTTGGAGGAGGCTGGACCAAGGAACGGATACTTAGTATCATGAAAGACAGTGTTACGGGCGCCTATGGTGTAGCAGGTTTGGTATTGATGTTGTTGTTCAAGTTTATCCTCCTTTGGGAGATTGCCCGGGAGGTACCCGTTTTGACCTGGCTCTTGGTATTGCTTTCCGCCCACAGCATCAGCCGGTTTATGGCGGTCACTATGATATTCTCACACCGGTATGTACGGGAAAATGAAGACAGTAAAGCAAAGCCCGTCGCTAAAAAACTATCCTTGGAGATGCTTGTCATAGCAGGGTTATTTGGCGTAGCCCCGTTGTTGTTTTTTCAGTCTTATGTTGTCTTTTTTTTACTGGTCCCGGTATTTTTAATGGTGGTATATTTGGGCTATTACTTCAAAAAATGGATTGGCGGGTACACGGGGGATTGTCTTGGTGCTACCCAACAATTGTGCGAGGTAATATTTTATCTCGGCTTCTTGGCGTTATGGAAATATATTTAGTACGGCACACCACTCCTAAAATAGAAAAGGGTATTTGTTATGGACAGGCAGACCTTGAGGTTACAAGTTCTTTCCGTAGTGAATTTGAAAGATTACAACCCCACCTACCCACTAGTGGTATCGTGGTCTATTCAAGCCCGTTGCAAAGGTGCCATAAGTTAGCTTCACAGCTATCAGTTGCCCCGTCCTTGGACGATCGCCTCAAAGAAATGTCTTTTGGAGAGTGGGAGCTCAAAAGCTGGTCTGAAATACCCAGGGTCGCTTTAAACGAATGGATGGAAGATTTTGTGGACCAGCGCCCACCGGGAGGAGAGTCATTCCAGGACCTAAAGGACAGGGTACTTGATTTTTGGAAAGAATTATTAGCTGGGCCTGTTGAAGCACCACTCATACTGGCCACTCATGGAGGAGTTATCCGTGTGATTGTTTGTCATTTGTTACAGGTGCCCTTGACCAATGTTTTCAATTTTCACCTGGATTATGGCAGCGTGACCAAAATTGCTTCTCATTCGAAAACGTTGCGTGTTGAATATATAAATCGATAGATATGCAAAATAGGCCTAAGATCAGTATCGCGTGGAGTGGAGGGAAAGATTCTACCCTAGCCTTGCACAGGATCATTAACAGTGGTCAATGGCATGTGGATCATTTACATACGGTGGTAAATGCTGATACTCGGTGTGTTGGGCTACATGGCATCCATGAAGATCTAATTGAGCGGCAAGCTGGGGCGCTTGGCTTTCCCTTAAAGAAGCTTTACCTTGATCCTAGCCATACCAATAATGCCTATCAAAAGCTGGTCCAGTCTTACTGCGAAGAGCTGAAAAGCCAAGGTATTCTTCATATGATGTTTGGCGACATTTTCTTGGAAGACCTCAAGGATTACCGGGATACTATGCTGAATTCGATAGGGCTAACCGGGGTTTATCCCTTGTGGCAGGAGGATACTGTGGAGTTGTTCAGGGAATTCCTTTCTACCGGATTTCACTCGCTCTTGTGTGCGGCTGACGCCTCCCTGCTCACAAAAGAAGTGGTAGGCTTACCCTTATCCGAAGAGATGTTGGTCAACGATCTCCAGCAGGTCGACCCCTGTGGGGAAAATGGGGAATATCATTCCTTCGTGACAGATGGTCCTATTTTTTCAGAGCCCGTTCCGGTTACGTGCGTCGATGTAATTTCTAAAGCTTATCGTTTTGAGGCACTCAATGAAGCAGGAGAAACGGAGGAACATAGCAGTACGTTTTGGTTTGCAGATATGCGATTTGTGGAAGAGGGTGTCCCAGGCAATTAAAAGAGGCTGGCTTCCCAATAGTATGTAAGAACTGTTTTGTGTTCCCTAACGTCCCAAAGGGGATAGTTGTTGAGAATTAGCTTTGATAGTAAAGCGTTTAATTTTGGCAAGTTAGGGTACGTTTTTGAGATGTTCCAGGTAGTGCGAACCTTGCAATGAGCAGTTTAAGCGGGATTTCGAGGTTCTAAGTCCGTGTTCATTTTCTTTTGCACGCCCATGCCATAGGCATCCCTTCGGGGAAAGAAAACGAACTAAAAAAAGGCGCCAGCAACAAAGCGCATTTTCCCCGCAAACGCGCTACCCAGCCCCTATAGGCCGCTTTCCCACAAGCCGCAAATGTGCCGCGCTGTTCCTGGATGTCTCCCCTCCATACGCCAATTGAATTTTTTCAATGATGTCCTGTGGAGCTACTCCGTATTCCCTGGTGTTAAGTTAACCGTTAAAGCAGGTGTGACTGGACATTAATTTATCAACTGGCGTGCTGCTGCCAAAGGTGTTTTTTTCCCGGCTTCCACCTCGTTTTCCAACGTTTTTAATTGTGCTTTCACCTTTTCAGACGAATAAAACTGTTCTTTTAAAAGATACCCGATGCTCTCATGCATCCAATCCAAATTCTGCTGTTTCCTGTTCGAGTTGATCCCTTTTTCACCTAGTAGATCATAAAACGATTCCACCAGCTTCCACATTTCGGCTATGCCGGATTGGGTCATGGAGGAGCACAGTTGCACTTTAGGGATCCAGCCGGTACCTGTAGGAGGGAAGAGGTGCAGGGCATTTTCATACTCTGCCTTCGCGATTTTGGCGCGCTGTATATTATCCCCGTCCGCCTTATGAATGATCAAGGCATCTGCCATCTCCATAATCCCTTTTTTTATCCCCTGCAATTCATCCCCGGCACCGGGTAGCATCAGCAGTAAGAAGAAGTCCACCATCCCTTTTACCGTGGTCTCCGATTGGCCTACGCCTACCGTTTCAATAAAAATGGTATCGAACCCGGCGGCTTCGCAGAGGAGCATAGCTTCCCTTGTTTTGTTGGCTACCCCTCCCAAAGAGGAGCCAGTAGCGGATGGGCGAATATAGGCGTTCGGATGGTTGGCAAGGGTTTCCATTCGTGTTTTGTCGCCTAATATGCTTCCACCTGTGCGTTGGCTGCTGGGGTCTACCGCCAGCACCGCCAGTTTACGACCCTGCTCCGCTAAGTAAGATCCCATGGCTTCTATGAATGTACTTTTTCCAACCCCCGGTACCCCCGTGATCCCCATTCTTTTGGACTTTCCCGTATGGGGCAGAATACGGTTGAGCACTTGCTCTGCGAGCTGGATATCTTCATGCCTATTGCTTTCTACTAGTGTTATGGCACGGCTCAAAATAATTCGGTCGCCGCTTAATATGCCATCGATATATGCTGAGGGTGAAAGTCTTGTGCCTGTAACGGATGCTATCATGCCCTAAAATTAGGAAGCCTACTACAATTGAACTTTAAATTGTGGAAATTTTAAGATAATTCTTATTTTGAGCCCCCACTCCATTGCCTGCCAGGTGCATTTCTTGGTCTTAATGGAGGTATTTGAAAATTAACGATCTAATAATACATGGCTAAGCGTGTACAAAAAGGAAATATTTGGATAGAAAGTGTGTTCGCTACCTTGTTTATCTATCTTTTTATGTACCTGGTGTCCCTGATCCCGGCATTTGGTGTTTTCGATGCTTTTGATGCGGTAGGGCAGGCCTTAGAGGATATGGAAATGACAGATGTAGCCTTTAGCAAGCTCCGTGAACCGTTACCTCCTGACACCAGCATCGTGTTAGTAAATATGGGAAACCTGCCTCGGGCGGGGATTGCCGAACAGATCCGGATCGTAGATAAGTACAGTCCTAAGGTTATCGGGATGGATAGCTTTTTCAAAGGGTACTTAGGAGATACCTTGGGCACACTCAGCTTGGCCAGCGCGATCCGGGAAGCTAAGGCCGAGATAGTGATGGTCGGCAGGATCGAGCAGACGGATTCCTTGGCAAAGATCCATCGTGGTGAAGAGATCTACGATCACTTTTATACGTCGGATTCCATATTTACCGGGGGCACCCACATTGCCATGGCTAATTTGGATTCTGATGCCACTTTCCAGGATGATGTAAAAATATGTCGTATGTTCCCTCCTAAGCGCAAGCTTACCAGTGGCGAAACACACATGGCTTTTGCCGCAAAAATTGCCGAATTGTACCAGCCGGGGATCACTGAAGCGCTTTTTAAACGGAAAAATGAATTTGAGATCATCAACTACCGGGGAGATTTTGTGAACTTTTTTGAAGAAGATAAGTTTGCTACTCGTTTTTATGCTTTGGATTGGGACCAAGTACTCAATGAAGATTTTGTACCGGGTCTGCTGAAAGATAAAATAGTCATTTTTGGTTTTTTAGGGGCAGAATTCGGCGCGCCGGAATGGGAAGACCGGTTTTTTACACCTCTTAATCCCAAAATCGCTGGAAGGGCTAATCCCGACATGTTCGGTCCCGTTATACATGCCAACATCCTTTCCATGATCCTGAACCGCGACTATGTAAGCTCTTTCAGCCCGGCGATAGAAGTGATTTTGGGGGTTATATTGTGCTACCTCAATGTGCTATTGTTCTCTTACGTCTATTGGAAGTATGGGGTGTGGTATGATGGTGTATCGAAACTAATACAGGTCACAGAGGTAATTTTAATACTGTTTTTTATCATCCAGATCTTTTCTTCCCTTAGTTTTAAGCTTGAATTAACCTACGGGCTGATCGCCTTGGCGCTGGCAGGGGACTTATTGGAGATCTATTTTGGAGTGGTAAAAAACCTGTACACTCGTGCCGGAAGGAGGCTAATGTTCAGAAAGCGGAAACCTGTAAACATATGAATCGTGTAAGAGAATTAGGGGAAAAGCTTGAAAGCCAGGGTGTTTTCGTGGATTCCATTTAAGGAGCCTTCTTTTAGAAGTTGTAATACTTTCAGAAGGGATGTAAGAAAATCCAGTATTTTAAAAAAATGAAGGGAATTCCTGTTTACCTCGATGGTCAATCATGTATAAATAAATATAATATTTCTAAAATATTATTCCATATTAGAATTGTTAAATTAGCTGTGAAAACGTCATGAAAAGAAATTTGTTATTATTATCTGTGTTGCTGTTCGTGGCCGAATTTTCTAATGGCCAGGCATATACGTTTAAGGTCTTGGCGAATAGGGGTGATAATAAAGTTAAAACAGGCCAGGAGTGGAAGCCGATAAAAACAGGAGCTTCCCTGAACTCACAGGATGAGTTATCCGTTTCGAGCAATGCTTATTTGGGATTAGTACATGCCAGTGGCAGAACAATGGAGTTGAGAGATGCCGGTAATCATAAAGTGGCCGACTTGGCCAAAAAGGTAAGCCAAGGAGGCTCAAGTGTAGCGAGCAAATACGCTGACTTTGTCCTCAGTAAAATGTCTGCAGAAGGAAAAAAGAATAGGCTCAGTGCCACGGGGGCCGTCCACCGGGGGCTAGGAGATCCTATTAACATCTACTTGCCAAATGCCATTGCAGAAGTCTATGGGGCAAAAACCATTTTAAGGTGGGATTCGGCGGAAAATGCCCAGGTCTACCAGGTGACATTGAAGAATATGTTCGAAGACACCTTGTTAGAAATTGAAACGAACCAAAGCAGCGTAGAACTGGACATGTCCGATGAAAAACTTGCTAAGGAAAATGTGCTTCTTATCGAAGTGGTGAATAAAAATGATCCCACCGCTAAGCCGAAAGCTAAGGCCATTCGTAAGTTAAATGCGGATAAAACAGCAGAAGTAAAGACCCAACTCGCTGGCCTTATGGAAGGTGTAGAGGAAGAAACGGCTCTGAACAAATACATATTGGCCGGCTTCTTTGAAGAAAACGAATTGCTGGCAGATGCCTTGACCAGCTACGAAGAAGCGATCCAGTTAGCCCCTGGGGTCAGTACATTCAAAGAGGCTTACGAGGAGTTTCTCTACCGGAACGGTATGAAATCAATAAATAATTAAGAAAAAAGCGGCGAAAGCCGCTTTTTTTATTTCAAAAACTCACAGGTTATTTTACACTGATCACCTTTTTTGTTTCCGTCTTTTTCAGCAAAGGTAACTCGATCTTGAGTATACCATCTTCATAATTTGCTTTGATCTTCCCTTGATCTATATCGTCGGATAATTTAAAGGATCTTTTAAATTCACCATAATTCGATTCGCTCTTTTGAAGCTGCTTTTCTAACTCTTTGTTAAGCTTTCTCGACCCACTAATAGTTAATCGATTCTCTTCCAGGTCGATGGTAAAGTCTCCTTTTTTTACACCGGGTACAAAAAAGTGAAGGTCAAATTGTTTGTCATTCTTAAAAACATCCACTTTAGGAACAAAAGCATAAGACCTTTGGCCGTTGTTCAAGGAACCCTCTACTAAGCTTGCAAAGGTGGCCGGAACAAAATCATTTAATGGATTGTATCTTACAAGTGTCATAATCGTTTAAATTTTAGTCTCTTTAGCCTTTTTCTATTCATAATCGTACCACCCTGTTTTAGAGCGTGTTTTTTTGACTTTTTGTGCCAAAGTGACGTAATTTTCAAAAAAACTAACGAATAAACATGACAAAATGACTCATTTGGCCTTGCCATGACGAGAGGAGTTCTTTTACATGGTATTGACACTCTATGCTTGTTTGCCATTCTGAGCATTCTCTACGTACTATGAGTTGATTAATGGAGCTGTGTTGCTACACACCCGGAATTATCGGGATAATTTTTATATTTAGCCTTCTGAAAACCAACCTATGGACGTTCGCATTAAAAACTTCATTAAAACCCTTGGCCCGGGGATCATATTCGCCAGTATGTGTATAGGCGTTTCTCACCTGGTCCAGTCCACCCGAGCTGGTGCCGACTATGGGTTTTCCCTTCTTTTGGCGGTTATTGCTGCTAATTTCTTTAAATATCCGTTTTTCGAATTTTCATCACGTTACACCGGTGCTACGGGTGTGAGTATCCTCGAGGGGTACGCCAAGATCGGGAAATGGATCTTATGGCTGTATGGGGGTATAACTTTTTTTAGTATGTTCATCGTTACCGCGGCCGTCACTTTTGTGGCTGCAGGGCTTTTGAGTAATCTTATGGGACTTGGTTTTTCCACGGATACTTGGGCGGTGATCATATTTGTATTTTGCATCCTACTCTTGGTTACTGGGAGATACAATGCGCTGGATGGGCTCCTTAAGGTGGTCAGCCTGGTGCTTCTCATTTCTACTTTGACTGCCGTGGTCATTGCACTCTTCAAAGGCCGGGTGGAGCCGGTAGAAAGCTTCGTCCCCAAGGAAGTATGGGCCCCGGAAGGGATCCTCTTTTTGGTGGCGCTCATGGGCTGGATGCCGACTGCCGTGGATATGAGTACTTGGACAGGACTGTGGGCGGAGGCTCGAATTACGCAGACTGGCTACAAGCCCAGCTTAAAAGAAACGCTACTCGATTTTAATCTAGGGTATATTATCACTTCTCTTTTGGCCGTTGTCTTCCTATCTCTCGGGGCCTTGGTGATATATGGTTCTGGTACTGAACTTTCGAATAACTCCGCCACCTTTGCCGGGCAACTGATTGGTATGTATACCGAGTCTATAGGCCAATGGAGCTACCTGGTCATAGCGGCGGCGGCTTTCAGCACGATGTTCAGCACTTCTATTACCGTTATGGATGGCTATGGGCGTACAATGGATCGTATCGTGAAGTTGCTCACCGGGCGTATTTATAAATGGAATTACACCTTTTGGATCATACTGGTCAGTGTAGGTGCTTACCTTGTGATCTCCCAGTTTTTGAATAACCTTAAAAGCTTAGTAGACTTGGCCACGGTTCTATCTTTTGTGATCGCACCACTGGCGGCGTACCTTAATTTCAGGGCAATATTTTCACCGGATGTACCTTCGGAGCTCAGGCCACCGGGCTGGTTGAAAGGACTTGCCCTGGCGGGATTGGCATTTCTAATGGTCTTTACATTTATCTATTTCTTCGTGCTGGCAGGTTAGTATGAATTTTTTTGTTTTCATTATTGCAAAATTTCAAACCAAACTCTAATATTGCAGTCCGTTTCTAAAACACTCCCCCTTAGCTCAGTTGGTTAGAGCGGCTGACTGTTAATCAGTAGGTCCTTGGTTCGAGCCCAAGAGGGGGAGCAGTTTTTAAAGCCTTATAAATCAGTGATTTGTGAGGCTTTTGTTTTTTCACCCATCTTTCACTTCAGTCGCTTTTGATATAATTTGCCTACTTTTTGCTCACTTTTTCAGAGAAATTAATTTTATAGGGTCGGTCATTTCTTTTCAGGTTTGCAGGTAATTGTTTAAGCATACTTGTCATGAAAATGTTTGATTCAATAAAGCTATTGCTGGATTACTGTGAGTTTAAGGATATTTTAAAGGATGAAACCTTTCAATTTTACAGAATTGATCCGCTTTAGTTCGAAGGATACCTTAAATTGTAGGATGTCAAAAAGGTGAATCGGCTTGATCAACTAACATTGAAGTCCTTCATACAACAGCAGTGATGTCTAGAAGTTAATAGCTCTAAATTTTTCCCTTAAGCCCATTATACTTTGGATCAATTGATCAAAAGGTTTTGATTCCCCATGTATCATATTGGCTTGCATTGTTAAGTAGTCTTCTTTCCAAGCCTGTATTATACCTTCTGGGGGTACAAAATCGATTTTGCCAGGTAAATGAGTGGTGTAGTCAATACCTTTAATCTTGTTGAATACCTGTCGATGTTTAATTATGGTTTGATACAAATTCGTATCTTCCAAGGCATCTCGGCCGTGTTGAGTCATTGCTAATGTATCCAAGTCATACAAATGCCGACTCAATCGGTTCACTTTTATTCTTTCTAGCGGTTTTTGGAATTCTTCATGTAAGAGAAATGCTTTCTCCAAAAATGTACGTTTTGGCAATACCGTAGCGACTGCGAATGGTTGATCGACAAATCCATGATCTGCCAAGGATCGACCTACAATGGATTGGATCGTCCTTTCTTCTGTTGGTTCCATCAAAGAACGAGCTCCTGTTTCAATGAGTACGCGTGGTTGTAAATAGGCAACGTCATTTACCAACGACTTATATATCAATTCAATATTAAGTGGGTCCGTATCAGGGTCTTTATATTCTTGAACTTTAAGAGTTGCCTCTGTCAGTTCAAGAGATGTGATCTTATTTGCCAGTGCATCATATAATTCACCATTTACAAATGTACATGCTGCTCTTTTTAGCTTTTTCACCTGGGTGTTACTTAAATCACCTTCGAAGCCCAAGTATCTCCTATCGATAGCCAGATCGATATCCTCAGAAAATCTTTCAATTAGATTCCACCCTTTGCTTAAGGAAGTTCCTCCTTTAAACAATAATTCCTCTGCAAAGGGCAGTTCAAATAACATCTGTAAAGTAAGAGATACCCACCAGTCTTTTTCGACTGCGGCAGTTGGTAGGCCTGTTATTGTAGCAGCTTCCTGGAAAATATCTTTTTGATCTTCAGTCGATAGACTGTTCCATGCAATAATGGTTTCTTCAGTCATCTTAAAGCGATTTTCTCATGATTTTTCGTATCCATTCTGGAGCTAAGAGTATATCGTGTTCCAAGTATTCCTTCTTTTCTGTTGACAAAAGCGCTGCTATTTTTTTCTCTTCAAAAGGCTGTACTCGATTTTTCCCTATGGTCTTCAGTGCTTGAATTACCAATCGACTGATTGGCCCTTTGGCTTCCAGGTTCTTTGGTGCAGTTTTTTTGAATATAATATTTCGGTTACCCAGATCAATTTTCCGGGAGGCCCCGTCAGTAAGATATACAATTTTCAAGGGTACCTGTGTGGAAAGGCCTAAAGCATGGAGAGCATAGTTCCCTGTGGGGACAATTCTAGCCCTGTCTCTTTTTGCAATGGCAGCTGCAATATCTTCAGTCGGTGGCGTTAGCCTCCCGAGCACGTCACTTATTTTCGGCTTTGTATAAATTCCCGTGGCCACGCGAGCAATCTTGTCTTTTTTCGCCAGTAGCTCCAGGGCTTTATTTATGGCTTTCGCATTGCTGATCTCCAAAAAGGTTTCAGCGAAAAATACCTTACCTGGATCAAAACCATCGATTTGATTTAGCACCCTTTTTTCTACACTTTCTTGCATAATCACCATGTAAATTTCGCAAATTTAGTAAATATGTGCGAAACATTCGCAAGCTCATTATTCAAAAGCCAATGGGACCCTGATCTTGTCCAAGACGGGGAGCATTTTTAAAAGGGTCGACCTCACAAGACCAGCCCTTCCTTTTAAAAGGTTATTGTTTTACATGCCTTTTTATGCCTGGTTTGATCCATTCCCAGCCTCATATGGGTGGCTAAACTGGATGATGGAATACCCACATCATAACGGTTCCTAATGGTATTTCAACCGTTGGTTAGTCGAATGACGTCTTCCCCATAATTTTGACACCTTTCACTTATCCAACCTATTATATTGCTTTTTAAAATAAAGAGGAGCCACCCCTATTTCCTTTTTGAATAACCGGCTGAAATGCGCGGGATTGTCGTAGCCTATGGCCATACCTACCTGGATCACGGACTCGTTGGAGTATAGTAATAATTCTTTGGCTTTCTCTATTTTTATCATCGTGATATACTGTAGTGGGGTCATGCCAGCGGTGTGTTTAAAAGATTCGTAGAAGTATCCTTTGCTTTGCCCTACGAGTCGGGCCAGGTCGGCCACGAGGATTTTGGAGGTTATGTTGTTTTGTATATAATCTTTTACAATACTATATTTTTTAGGGGTTATCTTAGATTTTGCATATTGCTCACTCTCTTTAAAAAATGTGTTCAGTCGAATAAGATGGGTCAGGAGCGTCACTAGTAAAGAGCATGTGTAGTCCGGGTCCCCGAAAATGGAACCGGGTTGTTTCAACGCGTTTTTCAGTTGTCTCCCCATAGAACGACTCAGGGGATCGTTTAAATGATTTTCAGGTTGAAAACGATAAGAAACGACTGGGCAAGGCAGCAACCTGCCGAATTCGCCATTTTTCCAGAAAAAAGCCGGGGTCTTCCTATTTGCCAGTAGCTCAATATGCGTATGGGCTAACTGTTTTTTGTTTATGCCAAGGATCATATTTGCTTTTTCAGGGCCGCTCCCTTTACTAGTGGCTAGGTAAGCCAAGAAGTAATCCGCATAGGTTTTACGCTGGAAGACCTCGCAATGTGACAGGTCATGCAGGAGTTGGTCATAATTGTTCCGAGGGATCGTTTTATAAAGTTCCATTGTTCGTGTGGGTTACAATTTTAGATTCTTAGTGGTATAAAGTCAATCCCTGTGCCTACTCCACGCTCTAAGAATTGTAGAATGGCTTTAAATCTTATTTATTGCTCATAATGAGTTAGTTATGTCGTTCTTGAGAAGTTTGAAAGGCCTCGGTACAGCTAGGTGAGTTTTTCTTTTGTTCCTTATATTTCATCATTTGTTTATTATCATATGATTATATTTCATCATCTAGGACAGGAATCCGCCAACTTTTTGTCCCCATTATTTATTTATATCTAAAAGACGGATGAAATGTCTCTTTAGGGAAAACGGGATGAACCTTGAATAGGAAATGAGTACGATTGGGCATGACAAAAGATGCAAAAAGAAGAGTTAAAGATACTGGTTGATATTAGCAAGCTAATAGCCGAGGTAAAGGATAAAGAGGAATTATTGAAATTGATCATCGATAAGATCAAACCCATATTCCATTTTTATGACATAGGGCTTTTTGTAGTAAACAAGGCAGAAGATTGCCATGTCGATTGGGCTGCCGAGATGCCGGGGATCAGTCTTTCAGAAGCCAATCAATTGCATTTTAACAACCAGTATGGTAAAATTCCACATAAAGGTACCCCGGTAGAATGGATAATGTCGGCAATGCAATCTTCCGGTGAACCTGCTTTGTTTGATTTTCATGATCTCATTAAGCGATTCCCCGCGTATCCACAGTTTCGTTTGTTAGGGCAAAAATATGATTACCGCGACTGTTTGGCCGCAACACTGCAGGCAGGTGGGGAAACCATTGGCATGTTTTGTATCATTGCTTTGGAAAAAGGCTTTTTCAAACAACATCAATTTCCTCTCTTTCGCGCAATTACGGATCAACTGGCAGTAGCTATTAGAAACATACTATCACACGAACAGGTACTGGAAGAACAACGGTTTAAAGAGGCCTTGTTGAATATCAGCGAGGTCATTGCTCAAGTTAAGGATAAAGAGTCCCTGTTAAAATTGATCATTGATAAGATCCAACCCATTTTTAAGTTCCATGATGTAGGGGTGTTTGTGGTTAACGAAGCCGAGAACTACCACGTGGATTGGGCAGTAGAAATGCCGATCATAAATCCTTCTAAAGAAGTAAACCAGTTGATTAAAAAAGAACAGCATGGTGAAAGAATTACCCATAAGGGATCGGCTGTTGAATGGACACTGTCACACATTAGTAGCTTGGGTACACCTACAATACAAGATTATGAGAACTTATTAAACCAGTTCCCAGGCTATCCGCAGTTCAAAGTAATAAGGGAGTCAGGCTATCGTGAGTGTATGGTAGCACCCTTGCGATCAGGTGGAGGCACTATAGGAATGTTCTGTATCAACTCCCTGGAAAAAAGCTTTTTTGACGCTACACAGTTCGATCTTTTCCAAGCAATTACAGATCAGCTGGCAGTGGCTATAAGTAATATATTGGCCAATGAAGAAGTGGTCCAAGAAAAAAGGTTTAAAGAAACCCTGCTGAGCATTAGCGAGGTCATTGCTAAAGTAAACGATAGGGAATCTTTGTTGCAATTGATCATAGAGAGGATAAAACCGATTTTTCAATTTCATGATGTAGGGCTTTTCGTGGTTAACGAAGCGGAAAATTACCATATCGATTGGGCCGTGGAAATGCCGAATGTAAGCCCTGAATTGGGTGTTAATCGCCTGCTTTATGAAAATGAATGTGGGGAAAAGATGACCCATAACGGGTCAGTAGTGGAATGGATAATGTCTGAAGTTAATTTGGTTGGAGCACCTGTTTTATTTGATTTTAAAGACTTAATTGGTCGATTTCCAAGTTATCCTCAATTCCTTATACTGAAAGATATGGAGTTTAGAGACTGCTTAGCCACCACCTTGCAAGTAGGGGGGCAGGTCATCGGCATGTTTTGCATCAACTCTTTCGAAAAAGACTTTTTCCAACCCAGCCAACACCTTCTTTTCCAGGCGATTGCCGATCAATTGGCAGTTGCTGTCAACAATGTGCAGGTGAATGCCGAACTCAAAGCGCGGGAGATGGAAGAAAACGTAAAAGTTACCCTGGTGGATGCCGTTAACGGTGGGAAGAATTGGGAGGACAAACTATTGAATGTCACCCAAGCCTTGAAAAAGTACTTTTCTTTCCAGGTGGTATCATTTGGTTTGTTGAGCCAGCGCGTTGCCGTACCTTGGCTCCATTTCGATGAGGTGGCACACGACGAGTTTCGTGTCCTTGATGAAGAAGCTTTTCTGAATGTGACCCAAACGAGCAAAAAGTCCTTGCTCGATTACGTGGAGTACCTCGAACGTGCATTGTCTGAACCCACTATTTTTAACAAACCGTCTTTTGATAAATTAGTGAAGTTCCACAAAGTGTACCGTGCCCTGCACCAAGCGTTTCATATCCAAGGGCTATTGGCTATTCCTTTGAGGTTAAATGAATCCGAGACGATGATAGTGTCCTTTTACAGTTCAGATCCCTCAATTTACCAAACTACTGATATCAAGTTTTTTAAACGTATCGCTTCCTCGTTTTCGTTAGCGGTGGAAAAGCAGTTGCATTATTTAGAAGTGGTACAGCTGAATGAACTGATCGCGCAAGAAAATGTATACCTTGAAAAAGAATTGCAGGTCAATTATAACTTTGGTGAGATCATCGGTAGCAGCGATGCAATGCGAGAGGTGTTTGAGAAAGTACAGCAGGTGGCCAATACCAACAGTAATGTGCTGATCAGCGGTGAAACAGGCACGGGGAAGGAACTGATCGCCCGCGCTTTGCATAATTACAGTCATCGTGCAAAACATAATTTTATCAAGCTGAACTGTGCTACTCTCCCGGCAGAGCTGCTGGAATCAGAGCTTTTTGGCCATGAAAAAGGTGCTTTTACAGGGGCACACCAGCGCAGGATCGGTAAATTCGAGTTAGCCAATAAAGGTACCATCTTCCTGGATGAGATCGGGGAGATTCCCTTGGAATTACAAGCGAAATTGCTCCGTGTGCTGCAAGAACGTGAGTTTGAAAGGCTGGGCAGCAATGAACTCATACGACCCGATGTGAGGGTCGTTGCCGCCACGAACCGGGAGTTACAGCAAGAAGCGTTCGAAGGTCGCTTTAGAAGCGACCTGTTCTACCGGCTCAACGTATATCCTGTCCACCTGCCCCCGCTCCGCGAGCGTAAGGAAGATATCCCGGAACTTGCCCAGCATTTTATACAAAAGCATCAAAAGCGGATTGGCAAGAGGATAAAAAAACTAAGCGGTGACTCTATAAAATCCATGCTGAGCTATCACTGGCCGGGCAATATTAGGGAATTAGAGCATACCATAGAACGGGCCATGATCACTTCTAAGACCTCTACCTTGGAAGTAAGGATGGATAGTCTTACCACGATGAATGCGTCTGCCGCTGACTCTCAAACTGCCCTCAAGACCTACAAACAGGGGGAAGTTGACCTGATCATGAATACACTGAGGCATACAAATGGAAAAATCAGCGGCGTAGGGGGCGCCGCGGAGATCCTGGATATCAATCGAGCTACGTTGGAATCAAAAATGCGGAAGTTCGGGATCACAAAAAAACACGTATTGGAGAGTATGGATAAAAAGGATCAAGGTTAGTTTCAAAATGTTGTTATCCCGCCGTCTACTACGAGTTCTGCACCTACCACGTAAGTAGAATGGGAGGAAGCCAAAAAAACGACAGCGTCTGCGATTTCCGAGGGTTTGGCGAATCGTCCTAAGGCAATTTTCTCTTCCCACGCCATCCTCAACCTCAATTCCATTTCACCAGGATATTCATGCCTTTCATGGCTAGGCAGATTTACCGGCCCCGGGCTTATCGCATTTACCCGTATCCCTTTAGAAATTAATTCCCGCGATAGGGTGCGTGCTAAGCTTCTTACAGCGGCCTTCGTCGCCGCATAGATACTGGAATTAGGTACACCTAGGTTTCCATTAACAGAAGAGGTGAGTATAATGCTACTTCCCTCGCCCATGATAGGAACAAACGATTTGATGGAAAAGAAAATGCCTTTGACGTTAACAGCAAAGGAGAGGTCAAAGATCTCTTCCGTTGCGTCTTCAAAGGGGATAAACTGGGCGACTTCCGCGTTGGCAAATAAAACATCGATCTTACCAAAATCTTCTTTTACCCTATTGACTAATGCCTCAATTTCGTTGAGCTGCGATATATCGACTCTCACCCCTCGGGCTCTTTTCCCCATTTCACTGAGCGCGGCATCAATTTTTTCTTGGTCTATGCCTGTAATAAATAATTCTGCCCCCGCCTCTATCATTTTCCAGGCTGTAGATAGACCTACTCCCCGCTCACCTCCAATGATAACCGCTTTTTTATTCGATAGCGAATTCATTTTATTAGTAAAACTCTTGTAATCCCCGGCGACCGGCATTGCAAATACTCAGCTACTTGAATTTTTCTCACATAATCGTCCAATAGGCTTTAACAGGCATTGATCTTGGTTTGAACGTAACGGGGACAGGGAGGCGATCTCACGCCAGTTCACATGATAATCTGGCATTGATCCGAGTTTTGCAAAAGTGGTTCACCTATCAAACCTATAGCTTAGAATGAAAATATTTATCCTTATGAAAAAAGACAGTTTTATCAAAAGAAGCTTAGGGTTGGCCTTACTGGTGGGGTATCACATGGCCTACTCCCAATCCCCGGGGTCGATCAATGTCATGGAGTTTGGTGACGACCAAACCCTTTTTATCGGGGACTCCTATGGGGGCTACATTTATGCCTACGAGATGGATGAGCCGGAAAACAGCGACCAGGTCTCTTACAACGTACGGGAGTTGGATTCCAAAATTGCCGATGCGCTAGGGACTAGGATCGATAAAATTAAGATCACTGACCTCGCCGTAAACCCGGTATCGAAAAGTGCTTTTGTTTCAGTACATAAAATAGCCGGTGAAAAATACATGCCCGCGATTGTAAAGGTTTCTGCCGGGGGAGAAGTCACTAATTTCAGCTTGAAGAAGAATCCAAGTTCTAGGTTCAGGGTGGATGATAGTTTTGAAACGGACCTCGTGTTTTGGCGTTCTGTGTCTTTGAAAAGCTTGACTTTTACGGACATCGATTATCATCAAGGGAAACTCTACGTAGCAGGCGTTTCCAATGCAGATTTTGATGCCTCCTTGCGTGTCATTGATTACCCCTTCCAGGACGGTAAGCAAAATACCACTACCGTAGAGATCTACCATACGGTCCACAACCAGCAGGAGACAAGATCACCGATACAAACATTAGATATCGTTAACCTGCAGGGACAGGATTATGTTTTAGCCTTATACACCTGTACACCTATGGCCCTTTTCCCGGTCAATGAAATTAAAGATGGCGCACATATCGTTGGAAAAGTGATTGCAGAGTTAGGTTATGGCAATGCACCTATTGATGTAAAGACATTTTCGGCCCAAGACGCGGAGGGAAAAACACAAGAGGTAGCCCTAGTGATCAACAAAGCAAGGGGGGCTATGCTTTTTGATCTCAAAGATATTGCCGAGAGCAACAAGCAGCCGGGGCTGAAAGAACCCGCCGGATTTAATACTGCCGGTACTGCATTCTTCCAGCCTTCCATGGGAGGAACTTACCAGTTAGAAAACTTGGGTGATAGTCATTTACTTACACTGAGAAGAAATGCCAGCACCGGGCAGACGGAGATGCTATCGTTCATGAAAGGTTTCTACTTCCGGCTGACGGACTTTGTGAGCGATTACATTTACCCGGATTACATCTACGGCGAAAAGGGTGAACTCTGGAGGTCAGCGCAGAACATGCTGAAGATTGATGAAGGACATCCTGAAACCGTGGTAAATAAGTAAGTAACCACGAGATCAGCCTGTCCATACTGTAGATGAATTTAACCTATTGAACTTACTATGTACAAGCTAAACTCATCATTCGCTCTTTTGGCTTTTATTTTGATCCTACCCTGCTCGATTTTGGGGCAAAATTTGTCTGTCTCTTTTGAGCAGGATACGAATGGGCTTATCCATAAAATTAGTATCACGGGCTATGAAAATAGTAAAGAGTTCCGGTTGTACCGGGATAAAAATGCCTCAAATGCAATTTTAGGCGACTGGGTATATGGGCAAGATCGCTTGGAATTCACCCCTTCGTTACCTCTTGACGTGAATTACGTTTACCAACTAAAATTCTTAGATGCTTCTAACATGGCAAACTGGTTTCCTGTAGGGATAAGGCAAAAAATAAAGATCGAAGAACCTGAAGTAATTCATATCTATCCATCGGCAAAAGAATTGCCGAGTAACCTGCTACGATTTTATGTGGAATTTTCCATGCCCATGCAAGAAGGTAACTATTTGGAAAAGATCAGCCTTATGGACGAGTATGGGACAGAGCTTAGGGGGGTCTTTTTGCCTAGCCGCTACGAATATTGGAATAAAGAACGGACTAAGCTAACCATGATTTTTGATCCCGGGCGAGTAAAAACCGGGCTGCGGGCGCATCAACAAATGGGAGGAAGGGCATTGAAGCCCGGAAATACTTATACGCTTACTATTGGAAGCTGTTGGAAGGCAATGAACGGGCGCCCGTTAAAAAGACTTGTTTCTAAAACCTTTACCGTGACCGAAGAGATCATTGAAACTATTGCTGTCCAAGATTGGAAATTAGAAAAACCGGCACCCTATTCACAAGACCCATTAACACTAGGTTTCGGAAGACCTTTGGATCATATCAACGCACGGTCCTTCATAAAAATAATCGATGAGTACGGTCATTTGGTGGTGGGTAAGGTATGGCTTAGCCAGGAAGAAACTCGCTGGCATTTCCAACCTACCTACCCGTGGATGCCTGGGAAATACCAGGTTGTGGTAAATAAAAAGCTCGAAGATGTTTGCGGAAACAATTTAATTCATGGGTTTGACGTCTACAAAGCCTCTGAAATTGCTCGTCAAAATGAGGCGGATATAGAGACGTTGTACTTTTTATTATGAAAGGCGTGGACCCACGATGGAACAACAAAGGGAAGGTATCTCGAAAAGAGGTAACTTCTGTTTGTTGTTTCAACCATTTTTGACCTCCCAGTGTCTTTCGCAGAACATAGTCGCTAAGCTAGATATTTGTAAGTCGTTTATTGCCAGGTATAAAGGTGAATTTGGATGTATCCTATGACTGGCGAGCTTACTTCCTAATGTATTCGGAGGGAGATTTGTGAAAATGCTTTTTAAAGTATGTCGCAAAATTATTTGGCGCATTGAACCCGGTTTTATAAGCTACTTCAGCCACGGTAAACTTCCCGGATTTCAAAAGGGATTCAGCATGTTTTAGCCTAACTGACTTTATGAGCTCATTTACCGTTTGGTCAGTAAGCGTTTTTACTTTTCTATATAACTGAACTCTACTTACCCCCATCTCTTGTGAAAGCTTTTCAGCATCAAGACCGGGGTCTTCCAGGAAGTTTTCTATCGTTTTTAAAAGCTTGTTTATAAAAGCATCGTCTAACGAGGTTTCCTGGGTTTGTAAAGATTGTAAACCAAATTGTCCTTTAGACTTGGCTTGTAATTTACGCCTATTATTAATTAGGGTGAATACCCTACTTTTAAGCAGCTTGAGGCTTAAGGGCTTATCCAGGTAGCCATCCGCACCAGCCTCGTACCCATCTATCCTGTCGGACCGTGTTGTCTTGGCACTCAATAAAAGTATAGGAATGTGGCTGGTATTGAAGTCTTCTTTTAGCCGAGCACAGATTTCAACACCCGACATCCCGGGCAGCATGATATCCGAAATGATAAGATCGGGTTTTTGCTCTTTTGCCAGTTTATAACCTTCTTTTCCGTTTGGCGCTTCCATAATAACAAAATACTCGCCAAGAGACTGGCTCATCAAAAAACGAGTATCAGGATCGTCCTCTATGATCAGTACTTTTATGTCATCATAAAGTTCGGTCGATACATTTCCAGGTTCGTTGGAAATTAGGGATATCTCAAGCTCCTCCAGTGCTTTATGTATGCCCGTAGAAATGCTGTTTGAAACATGGTCATTTTGCTTTTCTGCAGGTATAAAGGGTAGATCTACGGTGAAAACTGTAAATTCACCGGGATTGCTTTTTACGCTAATATTCCCGCCATGGGCATGTACAAGATCCTTAATGTAGGCCAGTCCAATACCAACGCCCGAATGAAAATCCTGCTGGGATCCACTGTCAATATGAAAAAAGCGTTCGAAAATACGGGTTTGGTGGTCTATAGGAATGCCTACACCGTTGTCCATTACCTCCAGGCGCACCGTACTTTGTGTGCCTTCAGTAGTGTCTATTTTAGCTATTAACACCGTAATTTCTCCCGGGTGCTTCACATTTTTAATTGCATTTGACAGCAGGTTAAAAATTATTTTTTCTATTTTATCATGGTCAAAGCTTAGAAATAGAGTTTCGTGATCTGAATGGATGTTTAGCTTAATTTCTTTTTGCATTAGAATCTGATCGAACAACTCCAATATATCGCGCACAAAGTTTACTAGATCACCATTTGATGGGTTAAAATCTAAAGTGGTGTGTTCAATTTTATACACTTCTAATACTTGGTTTACCAACCGGAATAATCGATTAGCATTACGCTGAATAATTAAATGATACTTGTCTATCAATGTTTTGGGCAGCGATTTCCCAGGCTTAACGAGTTCTTCCAAAGGGCTTTGAATAAGGCCTAACGGGGTGCGGAATTCATGGGATACGTTAGTGAAAAACTGGAGCCTCGACTGTGAGAGTTTCTTGAGGTCTTCATAGTTATTCTTAATTTCTTGCTTTTGCGCTTCAATTTGGACGTTTTGTTTTTCTAGATGTCCTGATTTTTTCTGAAGCACCGAATTGAGGGTTCCTAATGTTTTATTCCTGCGAATGATGCGTACTTCCAGCCTTACAATGATCAGTAAGGCAATGGCCATGATTAAAATAAATTGCCAGCTAAACCACCAAGGGGGTACTACCTCAAATTCAATGGTCGCTGGCCCTGTTTCTATATTAAAATCATGGTCACGTGCCCTCACCTGGAAGCGGTAGTTTCCTGCAGAAAGCCCGATCAACTGCTGGTAAGATTTTTTTCTGAATGGCGACCATTCACTTTCATTTAATCTCCAGGAGTACTCTAACCTGGTATCATTAGTGTTTTCCATGTAGTCCTTACCTCTCCAAAACACGACGTTTTCCCCATCATTCACCTGTATTTCAGTGGAATAGGATTCTATAGTAGTTTGAGGTGCTTGTTTACCGGGAGTATAGCGAACCGTTTTAAACTGGGAGGGTTTTACATCCGAAATACTTGGTGACAGGCCCCTGCGTATCCATTCAGAAGGCACGTAAACCAGCCAATATTCATTTTTAAGTCCTTTTTTGATTTGCATCTCCGGCAATATTTCAAAAGCCGAAGGGAATATTTCTGATGACCATGCAACTCCATCGAAATATCCAACCCCGTCTCGTGTCACCGCCCAAACCTCGTTTTCACTAGGTGTGTGGATATTAAAAATGTTGTTACCCGGGAGACCTTCGTTCATGGTATACTGGGTCCATGAAAGGCTGTCTAGCTTAAAAATACCGTAATGGCGAGAGCCAAACCAAACATTATAATTTGGATCAGTGCTTATAAAATCAGTATATCCTTCAAATTCAATTAAGCTGTCTATTTTAGCCCAATTGTTTTCGTTTAATCTCCAAATGGCTCTTCCCCCAAACCACATGGTCCCATCACTGGATTCTCCTATACCATAGCAGGCGGTGGGTATCGTCGGTTCAGTTTTTTCTGAATAGTGGATAAGAGAATCCTTGTTGATTTGAGGAGCCAAAAATTGGACTACACCTCCATATTGCCCTAAATCATGCCGTATGTCAGCACTGCTGCCTAACCAAACTGATCCATCACTTGCTTCATACACGGCCCGGTAATCAAAGCTCCAGGAGACTTCGGGAAATACTCTTTTCTCCCATGAATCCCCGTTGTAAAAAGCAACGGCAGCGAGACCTTCATGGCCACCAATGGCCCAAATTTCTCCATACGAAGTATTGAATAGCTTAACCGGTGTATCTATAAGCCCTTGTTCTGTGCCATAACTTAGAGAAGATCCATTTTTAAAATGGACTGCCCTTCCTTCATACGATAAGAACCAGTGCTCATCATTATTTTCAAGTTGGAAGATCAGTTCCGGGTAGGTACGCCAAACGTTATCCGTATTGTTATACAAATAACCTTCGCCCAGTTTATCCACCACTAAAATTTTTCCGTCCGGGGCTTCGGAAAATAATAAGCGGGAAGAAGAAGAAAAGGAAACATCAGGATATTTATATTCTTTCCAGTTTTCATTTTCATAAACAAAAAAACGCCCGTAGCCGCCAATCCATACAGCGCCATCATCGGTGATCATCAGGCTATTTTGAGAGTCAATACCCCCAAATAGATCACTTAACCTGACGGCATGCCATGCTTGCCCGTCAAAAAAATATGTACTTAAGTCGTGTGCATTAGATATGACCCAGGTATTTCCACCAGGTGCTTCTTCAACATGGACTTCCCCACGGAATCCAGGTCCGTTTACACTATCGTAGAGTTGATATTCCCCTGTACCAAGTTTGCTGTAGTGATCATAAATCACCAATTTACCATATTCGTTTTTTTCACTTATTGCCAGGTAAAGCCTGCCACTGGCCCCTAAGCTCAAGTCTTGGATGCTTGTTTCTTGAGAGCGTGGCAAAGCAAACTCTTTGGGAAATGGCTTTAGCGTTATTTTTCCCGGTAATGCTTGGCTCAATTCATTAAACGCTCGCGTAGGAGTGTAAAGTGTTAGTTGAGAATCTCTTACAGCCAATAATCCCGAAAGTGAATGTTGAGAGCCTTGTTTAGCCAGGGATGCCAATAAGGTTCCATCAGGCAGTCTTATTATATCCTTTACAGGGGCTTTAAGTTGCTTGTGAACAGGAAATATTTTTGTCCAACCCAACGCATCCATTTTAAATAAGCCTTCCCCTGTACCAAAGAATATCTCCCCCGTTTTATCGGGATAAACGGATAAAACAGGTGTATTAGAAATGCTATCCGGTATGATGTAGTGTTGCCATGAGTATCCGTCATAATTGATAAGTGTATGGTTTGTCCCAAACCATAATGTGCTGTCAAATGCATGATTTACACATCTTACGTTTTTTCCTTGTAGCTCCGAGAAAGTTGACCATCTCCATGACTCAATGATCGGGTCTGCTGGCTTCAACTGATATGGTTCTTGTGTGAATGCCTGTGCAGGTATCCATAGTAGTATGAGCCAAAGGGCGTCTATAAAAACCGTTGAAGTACAGCGGTATTTTTTTGCTTTAAGAAGCACACTATGTGCCACTTCCAAGATGCACACCCTGTCATAATCGTCGCCCAATATCATGTATGATTCACCTTGTTAAGTTGTTGATTGTCTGAAGCTATACTTCAAAAGTTTAAAATTAACAGATTTATCGCCAATTGATACTCACGAAGATAAGTTTGAAACTATGCTAGAGATGGGTAGGGAAAAAATGTACCAGTTTGAGAACTGTGAAAAGTAATTAAAAGATAAAATCCTACACAACCTAGTAAAAAATGTACAGAACTAAATTAGGCACTGGGCCTAAGATGGTACGCCTAATATGCCCACGCTTCGCGCTGACCTTAATGGCGTTAATGATTTTTGCCCTGCCATCTTACGGGCAAGGAACTGTTTACGGAATTGTCCAGGACGCTTCTATTGGCGAAAGGCTGCCCGGAGCTACAGTCAATGTGAAAGGTTCAACCTATGGAACCATTACTGACATAAATGGAAAGTATTCCCTTGACGGCCTTAAAAGTGGAGAACAAATACTCGTATACAAATTCTTAGGATTTGTTACCCATGAAATTTATGTCACGGTTGAAGATGGAGCACTTACGGAGCAAAATGTATTATTAGAACCGGATATAACATCATTAGAAGAGATAGTGGT
>JANQLQ010000127.1 GCA_028280565.1 Fulvivirga sp. | reverse complement strand
AACTACTCGCTCCCAAAACCAACACCTGGTAACGAAGTCTACATCCCACTACTGTCCAAAAATTACCAGCATTTGGCCAATTTGTGATAGTCAGATGTTACGTAAATAAGTAATCTTGTGAAGCTGGAAGCCGGTAGTTGGAAGAAATAAGTGAAGCTAGCAGTTTCTTTTCGCAGAAGTGTTGTTGTAAGATCCAAAGCTTTAAAAAAGGAACACATTCGTCTCTTGGCAGGATGAGGGGGCGCAGGGAGCCCATACCAAGAGGTCAGTGTACAAACTGGAAGAACGTTTAAACATCGAAGTACGTCCAACGGCCAATAGCTAAAAAAATACCATCAAGTTGAAATGATTTCCCTAGCACTTTTCGGACATCACGTCTCGGAATGGGCCGCATTTGGTGCAAATGTACAAGCCTTTCTTGCCTGAAATCCTCAGCTTTGTAGGAGCCCAAAACCTAACACCTAAAAATGAAAACCAAAGTAGACCCAACCAAAGAGCAGCAGCACATACCCGTACGGCAACCGGCTCAAAAAACACCCGCCACCGGTGCTACTGCCACCCTCGCAGACCATCGACCACAGACGGTCTACCAGCGACAGTTGCTGACGGGCATCCGGCAAAGCCCCCAGGTGTTGCAAGCCAAAGCCATGCAGGAAAAGATGAAACACAGTGCGAGGACACAAAAGGATGCCTCACTCCTGGCATCTATGCAATCCCATGCCAAAGCAAAGGCGGCGCCCGTGCAGCGCATGACCGCGAAAGGCTCTTCTCGCTTCCGGCAAATAGCCGCAGCAATGGGAGCCGCCTATGGCGTGGACACTTCCGGATTGAAGGCCACGCACCATTCTCCCTTTCCAGCCAGGCTCCATGCCGAAGCCACGATACAGGGACGTAACATTCACTTCGCACCGGGCAAGGATACCGACCACAACATACGGCATGAAGTAGCCCATGCCATTGACAATACTATCAATGGTACTCCCAAGGGAGATCAAGTTGTGAATGGACAAATGGTCGATACGACGAGGGAACAAGTAGTAAATGGCATGATCAGCGATAGTAGAAGTGTTATTCAAAGAAACGCATCTTCAGCCCCTCGTGCTCCTTCATTTTCTGAGGACGTTTTTCAACTAAAACCTTTAGATACTAAAATAGACTCGAATAAGCTAAATGTGGTGGGGGAGAACCATGGAGAATCGGACGATAGAAGGGATTTGGAAAAACTATATGCTCAGGAAAAATTCGAAACGGAAAAGAGCTATTGGGAAGAACATGAATTGGCAGTATACTATGAGGATCTAGGTCTTACGTGGTATGGTGACTCAAAGCTTATGAGGACGTATTTTGCGCTATATATGGTTTGGTTTCATACAAGAGCTATAATAGCGGAGCTATCGCGATCAATGCCATCTTCTTCTGTTCTTCATAAATGTCTTAAGAAAGCGAAATCTAAAATTGATGAATGTCAAAGTGGAAGACAAGAACTTAGTTTTGCACAAACAGAGGGTTATTATATTGATAAGCTAGCCAAAATAAACGTTGATAAAAGTTATACCAGATTTTACAATACCTTCCTTCAAGGATTCTACAAATTTCTCCAAGACATGATCAAAGGCGATCATGAAAAACTTGATGAACCAGGCCATAGAGATACTTTAAAATCCAAAGCTGAAAATGCATATGAGGAGGTCAAGACATTTCTCCAATCGCAACTTGGCTATTTTCTTCAGGAGGAGGACCTGAAAGCGCTATTCAATGAAACAGATCTGCAAGGCAAAGCTCTTTTAAAAATCGTTTATCCTATTACGAAGCTACGAGACGATGCCATGCAGCACTTTGCATGGTCTAACGCCTCCTTCATAAAGGGCATATGGAAAGTGGGTGATGGCCATATCGGTGGCATAAAGGCATCTGAAGATACTATACCTAATTTTCGTCGTACGTACAATTTAATTGACAAAAAATCTTTTGATCAAATTTTCAATGAATGGAGAGAGACTATTGAAAGGATGGAAAATGATGATTCAGTTTCGGTTTTTGATTGGCCTGAGTTTCTCGACATCATAAATCGTCGCACGAATCCGTCATTGTAGAAAATTTCCCCTCACTGGCTTAAGTCCAATGTCGTTAAGTTAAGGATCGTCATTGCGAATATCATGAAGCAATCTTTTACAAAACGTTGGAAAAACAAAACCAAGATTACTTCGCTATGCTCGTAAAGACGGAAAGTTGGCTTAACTTAACGACATTGCATGCGCGGATGCAATGAGGCTTCGGCGCTGGCAAGCCTTTTAAAATGTCAGACCTCTGATGAGGTTTTATTCGACGGACTTTTTTTGACATTTTACGCAGGGCGGTTTTGTGCGATAGTGTGGAATGCATCTGATGACTGTGAAGTTCTTTTGGAACTTTTCTTTGAAGAAAAGTGAAAGATTAGGGCTGACAGCTATGCGCCATTGTCCGCCTGGTTCTCGAAGTGTAGACAAGTGCAGGAATGATTTTGTCAGGAGGCCCTCGAAGACGACATACCCCAATCAAAAATTAGATGTCTTTTCCACCGGGTTCGTTTCATCTATCGTCAAGTTGAAATGATTTTCCTAGCACTTTTCGGACATCGCACCACCAAACAGGTAACATTTGGCGCATTTGTGACAGCCTTTCTTGCCCGAAATCCTTAGCCTTGTAGGAGTCCAAAACCTAATACCTAAAACCCAAAGATGAAAACCCACGCCGATCCAACCAAAGAACAACAGCACATACCCGTCCAGCAGCCGGCTCAAAAAACACCCGCCACCGGAGGTGCAGCCACCATTGCAGACCATCGGTCGGAGACCCGCTACCAGCGACAGTTGCTGACGGGCATCCAACAAAGCTCGCAAGTGTTGCAGGCCAAAGCCATGAGCGAAGGCATCAATAACAGCCCCCGGACACAAAAAGATGCCTCACTTCTGGCCTCTATGCAGTCTCATGCTAAAGCAAAGGCAGCACCGGTACAGCGCATGGCCGCGAAAGGCTCTTCTCGCTTCCGGCAAATAGCCGCGGAGATGGGAGCCGCCTATGGCGTGGACACTTCCGGATTGAAGGCCACGCATCATTCCACCTTTCCGGCCAGGCTCCATGCAGAAGCTACGATACAGGGGCGTAACATCCACTTTGCCCCGGGCAAGGATACCGACCACAACATCCGGCATGAAGTAGCCCATGCC